>CALVYM010000048.1 GCA_944372205.1 uncultured Bacilli bacterium | reverse complement strand
AGAAAAACTTAGGCGGTTTAGACCCCCCCCGTGGTTGACACAAAGTTAACTTTATCTAGCAAATTATTTAACATATTTATCAACTACCCTTCTAATTTACTCTTTAATAATACTATAATTCAAACTATTTTACAAGTAATTATCCTAAATTTTCTTTATCAAAATAATTTATTAAAATTAGTTTTTGGAAATACAATACTCAAAGTAGTTCCTTTTTTATATTCCGAATCAATACTTATATTTAAACCTAATTTATCACATATTTTTTTAGCTAAATATAAACCAATTCCTGTTGATTTAGTTTTACTTCTATCACTTCCTGTAAAACCCTTTTCAAAAACTTTTCCTATATCACTTTCTTTAATACCACAACCATTATCCTTTATACTTAATACAATATTATCTTTTTGTTCTTTGGCCACTATTTTAATTTGTTTTTTATCTTTATCCATATATTTAATAGCATTTTGTATAATTTGGGAAATAACAAATTGTAACCACTTTTCATCTGTATAAATTACTTTTTCTAAATTATTAGCTATGACCATAATTTTTTCATCTAATAAATAAGTCCTATATTTTAATAAAACACTATGGATTAGATCTGAAAGATTTATTTCTTTAACAAAATAATCTTTTTCAGGATTATCACATCTTGCATAATATAATATTTGATCAATATAACTATCTATTTTATCTAATTCTCTCTTTGATATTTTATCTTTATTATTATCAAATATTAATGACAAAGCCGAAATTGGTGTTTTAATTTCATGAACAAAACTCTCAATATATTCTTGATAATCTAAATTATCTTTTTCTAAACTACTAATTTTATCATTCATTGATTTTGAGGCTTGTTTTAAAGCATAAATATAAGCCATATTTTCTAAATTATTAGATTTAGGAATAATCTCTGATATATAATACTTTTCTTCAAAACTATCAACTAAATTTATAATTTTTAAATACTTACTTTTGCAAATTGAAAAATCAATTATTAAATAAATAAATAATAAAAATAATAAAAACGAACTAAAAAGTACTATATAATAAATTGGAACCTTTATAATATTTAATATTAAAGAAAATGACATTATAATTACTATTTGAAACAAAATATAAAAAATTTTATTTTCTAAATAATTTAGAAATTTCATAATTTATAACCCTTTCCTTTAATATTCGTTAATATTTTTGCAATCCCAATTTCCCGAGCTTTTTTTCTTAAACGATTAATATTAACTAATAAAATGTTATCATCTAAATAATATTTATCATTCCAAAGTTTTTCTAATAATTCATCTTTACTAATTATCCGGTTAGAATTTATAAAAAAGTAATAAAGAATTCGAAATTCATTTCTTGTAAGTTCTATTTCTTTTCCTTGGCATTTTAAAAGTGCTAAATGTAAATCTAAGGTATAACCATTCTTTGTTAACTCTTTAAAATTTATCGGATCATTTAACTTTAAAGCCCTTTTAATCTTTTCAAGTAAAACAATTTTATTATATGGTTTGGTTATAAAGTCAAACCCACCAACTTGAATACTTTTAATCTCATCTGCAGTTGTATTTCTACTTGTAACAAAAATAATGGGGATATTAGATTCTGCTTTTATTTTTTTACATATTGCAAAACCATCCATAAATGGTAAATTAATATCAAGCAAAATTAAATTAGCATTAGTTACACTTAATTCTTGAATAATATTTGAAAAATTAGTAATTAAAGTTGTTTGATAACCGGCTTCTTGAAGTAATAAAGATAATTTTTCTCTAATAACTATATCATCTTCAATAATTACAATATTCATAAATCACCACATTTATTTATTATACATAAAAAGTTAGATACTTATCAATCTAACTTATCAATATTTCTTTTAAAGCCAAAATAAGTTGCAATAAAATAAATTGAATATATTAATAAAAATATTATAATACTTACAAAGAAATAACTCAAATAGGCAGTAGAACTTGGCAATAATGGTGCATAAATTCTATTAAGTAAATAAACTGTTATAAAACTAATGATTATTGGATAAATAGCTGGCATTGCAAATAAAATATATAATTGCTTTCTGATAGTTTTGTATAATTGTTCATTTTTTACTCCAAGTCTTTTTAATACCATATATCTATATTGATATTTTGTAGAATCACTTAATGATTGTATGGCAAGAATTGTTCCTACTATGGCAACAAATATAAATGACATATAAACACATACTGCTGTAACTATAACAGTCATAAGATTAGAAGTTTCAATAACTGCTCCTTTTATAGTAGTACGATAATAATGACACTCTTCTCTACCATTTTCATCTATTAGGCATAAATCTGATCTAAGTTCATTATTCAATTTTTCTTCATAATCCTTCGTTGTTTCTTCTTTTGTGTTAATAGACATAAATGTTTGGTAAATATTTAAATTATAAACTACATTATCGGGAACAACTACAACATAACTTGCATTAGATAAGCCGTAAAAAAATAATTCAGTAGTTATATCTTTTTGATGAAGTGTATTACCATTTGACAAAGTTATTTCCTTTATAGAATCGCTTTGTACTAATGATAATCCTGCCGTTTCAATTACCAATAAATATTCATCATCATTTAGAGATATTCTATTTTTTCCTTTCATACTTAACAATTTATTATAATCACTTATTTTCATAATAAAATCTGTTGAATCATTCTTATATGAATATGAAGGAAGTAGTTTTTCAATATTACTATTTGAATCTAAATATACATAATATATAACACTATCAGTAATTGTATAATCTTCTTCAATTATATTATATGCTTTTAATACCGTATCTCTATTTTCAAAAAACATAGAAATATCAAAAGGAGAAGTTGTTTCAACAATAGAATCATATAGACCTTTATTTAAACTTGAGAAATTAAGAAATAAAGACGTAAACATAATTAATACTCCAAGAGTCCCAAGTGTCCACCCCATTGTTCTTGCTTTTGAAGAAAACGCTCTTGCCACAAACAAATTATCTTTTCGATATTTAATATTTTTTTTCAAAACAATAGAAAGCAAAAAGTCAGAAAGACTAAACATTACACCATATATACTTATTATAAATAATACAATACCAATCATTAAATATGTTAATACTGAACTATCTTGAACAATATCAGGTCGAATCTGTGTATTCCAAATCAAATATGCTCCTATACCAATTAAAATACTAATAACAAAGATTATAGTACGACTCTTCTTAGTCTTTATTACTTTCTCTTCATTTTGTTTTTCTAAATATAATAAATCATATATTTTTACTTTTTTAATTCTTCGATAAGCAAAGAATAATACTAATAAATAAATCGCAATAAAATAAATAAACAGTAATATAAATGACATTAAATTAAATTCAATAAAGATTGTTTGCGAAAGCTCTAAAACTTTTACAATAAAAAACGATATAAATTGACTAAATATAAAACCAAAGGGAATTGACAATATTAGAGCAATAAAACCAAGAATTATATTTTCTAGTAAAAACATTTTAGATATTTTTTTCTTTTTAATTCCAAGTAACATATATGTTCCAAATTCTTTACTTCTCTTAGAAAACATAAATCTTGTAGTATAATTAATCAAAAAACAAATCACAAAAATAACAATAACATTAACAAATATAATTACACTTTTAAAAGTATCCATATTTTCTGAAATATTTACGACGGCATCCGACCATGAAACTAAATTTAAAGCAAACATAAGTGAAAAGGCTAAAGTTACTGTGATTAAATAAATTATATAATCACGACTGCTACGTTTTACATTTCTAATTGCTAATTTACTTAACACTCTCTCACCTCCTTAATTTCTTTCAATATTTCTTTTAAAGCCAAAATAAGTGGCTAAGAAATATATTGCATAAATTAATATAAAAACAATTATATTAACAAAATAATATACTAAATAAACTGTATTAGTTGCTAGAACGATATTAAAAATTTTATTTAGAGATGTAACTGTAACAAAACTAATTATAAGTGGATAAAAAACAGGGAAAATAAAGAAGACAAATAGTTGTTTAAATATTGTTTTATTTAATGCCTCATCACGCACTCCAAGTTTACTTAAAACTCTATAACGATATTGGTATTTTGTAGAATCACTTAATGATTGAACAGCCAATATTGTTCCTACTACAGCAATAAAGATAAATGCCATATAAAAGCAAACAAAGGAAATGATTGTTATAAATCCATTATTATTAGCTTCTTCTTGACCTCTAACAGTAAGATTATAATCAGTACAAACAATATATCCATTTTCAGATTCTTCACAAAAATCTGGTTCTGTAAATTTTCTTATTTCTTTAGCAAAATCTTCCGTAGTTTTTTCTTTTGTATCAATAATCATATTGGTATTTTCTATTTGCAAGCCATTTACTGCATTATCTGGAACGACAATTATAAAACCATAACCAACACCCCAAGCATAAGTATAACCTGTTGTAAGAACCTCTTTTTGATTTAACTCTAGACCATTTGATAAAGTAAGCTTTTTAATGGAATTATCATTAACAATTATATCTCCTAATTCTTTTGTTACGTTAACTACATATTCATCATTAGCTAGACTAATTGGCTTATCTCCTCTTAACTCTAACAATTTATTATAATCACTTAACTTAATAACTTGATCATATTCTCTCCAACCACCATATTCTCCTAATGTATTACCTATCTCACGGTTAGTATCTCTATACCCATTGTAAATAAATCTTTCTTGGATAGTATAGTTCTTTTCTATAAAATTAGTATAATCAGGGATTCTATCTTCATTTATTTCTTTAAAACTAATGTCATAAGGAGAAAATGATTCTAACTGATAATCAAACATTGCTTTAAATAGACTTGAAAGATTTAATGCAATTAAAGTGAAAGTGATAAGAACAGTTATAGTACCTAAAGTAAAACTCATGGTTTTTACTTTAGAGGAAAATGTTCTTGCTATAAACAAATTATCTTTACTATATTTAATTTTTTTATTTTTCAAAACTATTTTTAAAATAAAATCAGATAGTGTTATAGCAACTCCATAAATACTTATAATAATTAGAATTATACATAGAAAAATTATTCCAAATGATGGATTACTTCCAGTTCCTTTAAATTGTTCATCAAAAAGAAACATTGCAACAACACCAATAATCAAAGAAACAATAAATGTTATATTTCTGGTTTTATTTTTTCTAAACCTTTTTTCTTCATTTTGCTTTTCTAAATATAATAGATCATATATTTTCACTTTCTTTATTCTATGTCTTGCTAAAAATAAAACAAATAAATATATTAAAACAAAATAAAGTAATAATAGTAAAATTGCATTTAAATTAAATGTAATTTTAACAATAGTATCTAATTCAAACATTCTTGTTACTATAAATGACATAAAAAGACTAAAAATATAACCAAAAGGAATCGAAATTAATAAAGAAAAGAACCCTAAAATAATATTTTCCAAAGTAAACATCTTTGATATTTTTCCCTTTTTAATTCCAAGTAACATATATGTTCCAAATTCCCTACTTCTTTTACTAAACATAAATTTAACTGTATAATTGATTAAAAAACATACAATAAGTATAATGAACACATTAACAAAATACATCACTAATGCAAAATTATTCATTATATCACATAAATTCAATATTTCTTCTGAACTTCCCATTAAGTTAAATGCAAAAATGAAAGAAAAAGCTAAAGTTACTGTAATTAAGTAAATTATATAATCTTTGGTACTTCGCTTAACATTACGAAATGCTAATTTAGTTAACATTTCCTAAATCTCCTCCAAGCAGAGTTAATACGTCAATAATTTCATCAAAAAATTCTTTTCTTGTTTTCTCACCGCGAATAATTTCATTAAAGATTTTTCCATCTTTTAAAAATAAAACCCGCTTACAAAAACTAGCACTAAATGAATCATGAGTTACCATTAAAATAGTTGCTTTTAATTTTTCGTTCATATCTTTCATCGTCTCTAAAAGCATTCGTGATGATTTGGAATCAAGAGCTCCCGTTGGTTCATCAGCAAGAATTAACTTCGGATGATTAATTAATGCTCTCGCACAAGCACATCTTTGCTTCTCTCCTCCCGATACTTCATAAGGAAATTTTTTTAAAATATTACTTATTCCTAATTTAGTTGCAATTTCTTGAATTTTTTTATCAATATTCTTGGGATTTTCATTGTTAATAATTAATGATAAAGCAATATTTTCTTCAATAGTTAAAGTATCAAGTAAATTAAAATCTTGAAAAATAAAACCAAGGTTTTCTTTTCTAAAATCTGCCATAGTATCTTCTTTTATTTCTGTAATATCTATACCACCAACATAAATATGCCCACTAGTAACATTATCAATCGTTGAAATACAATTTAAAAGAGTTGTTTTCCCACTTCCACTAGCTCCCATAATAGCAACAAATTCCCCTTCTAAAACATTAAAGGAAATACCATCAACAGCTTTGGTAATATTGCTCTTAACTCCATAATATTTTTTAACATTTTCTAATTTTAAAACTTCCATAAATTTCTCCTTTCACTAAAATTATAGCAAAATATTGAAAATTAAAAATTACAGTTTTGTAAGTTTAAAAAAAAGACTATTAAAAGTCCTTCTTTAAAAAAATTTTAGAAGATATTTTATAGGAAATAGTATACATTAGAATCATTGATATTATTAAGATAATAATACCATATTTATTTAAAAAATTGGTAATTTCTTGGGTATTAATATTTAAGCCTAAATTAGTAATCAAAAAGCCAGCTCCTGCTATTAAAATAATAACTAAAAAAATAATCACAAACATTTGGATTCGTCCCTTTTCAGCACCAAATTTATAGATACTAGGTATTTGAATAGCTTGAATAAGGGAAATTCCAAACATTCCACTTAATGCATTAATAAATAAACTTTGATAGTTTATACTAAGCAAATCATTTGGACGAATTATATTCATAATATTTACAACTAATAAAGTCAAAACTATTCCTAATATTCCCCCAAGAATAATGCCTGTAATTGCTAGAATATATTTTGCTAAAACAACTTCTTTTCTAGTTAAAGGAAGAGCTAAGATAAATTTATTAGATTTAGCAATCTCATCATAATTAAAAGTTGAAAGCGAAATCATACCAATAATTGTACAAATAACAAGAGGAGCAATATTGACTGAACTTCCAATAACCCCTATTCCACAAAAAATAATAAGTATCAGCAAAGTCGTTTTATAACTTGCTAAATTAAGTAAATCCTTTTTTATTAAGCCTTTCATTATTTTTCCCCTTTCACATAAAATAACATAATTTCATCAAGTCGTGGTTTATCAATTACTTTAAATTTATATTTTTTTAAAATAGCATTTTTATTAGCAACTAATACTTCTACTTGATATTTTTCTTTTTTATAACGAATATAATCTTCTTTTTTAAGTTTTAAAAAATCTTCTTCACTACATTTTATAATTCCATAATTTTCTAGTAATTCGGCAGTTTCTAAATTAAAAACAATTTTCCCTTCGTGAATAAATACTATATAATCAGCAATATATTCTAAATCTGAGGTAATATGTGATGATAATAAAATAGAGTGATTACCATCTTCATTAATAAACTGACGAAATATTTCTAAAATTTCCTTTCTTACAATAGGATCTAAACCACTAGTAGCCTCATCTAAAATTAAAAGTTTAGGATCATGAGAAATAGCTGTTGCAATTTTTAATTTCATTTTCATACCACTTGAAAAATCTTTAATCAATTTATTAAGAGGTATCTTAAATTCTTCTAAATAAGCAAAATATTTTTTAGCATCAAAATTTTTATAAAAACTTTTCATAATTGAATTAACACCTTTGGCTGTTAAATACTCTGATAAAAAACTATCATCTAAGACAATACCTAAGTTTTCTTTTATTTCTTTTTCATCTTTTTGATTATCTTTTCCAAATATTTTAATACTACCTTCGGCATTAATAATATTTAAAATTGCTTTAATAGTAGTAGTTTTCCCAGCTCCATTTTCACCTATTAAGCCAACAATTGAGCCCTTTGGGACTGAAAAACTTATTTTATCTAAGTTAAATCCTAAATATTGTTTAGAAAGATTTTTAATTTCAATTGCATTTTCCATTTTTATTCCTCCTCAAAAATTATTTGAAAAATTTCTTTTATTTCCTGTTCTTCAATATTAGCAATTTTAGAAATTTTATATATTTGTTCGATTAAATCTTGAATTTCTTTTAATTTTTCTTCGCGTATTAATTCCATATTTCTTGGAGCTATAAAACTCCCCTTCCCTGGTATTGTTTTGATAAAGCCTTCTGTTTCCAATTCATCATAAGCTCTTTTAACTGTTAAAAAACTAATTTTTAAATCGTTAGCTAAAGTTCTAACCGATGGAAGGGCTTCATTTTCTTGTAAAACTCCCGTGCATATAGCTTCTTTTAAAGCATTTTTAATTTGTTTAAAAATAGGTATATCACTACTGTTACTAATAATAATATTCAAGATAATATCACCTCACTGTTACATTGATTATATAACAGTTATAACAGTATGTCAATAAAAAAAAGTCTATTAAGACTTTTTTTAAATAATTTTTTCAGCTAACTTAAATTGATTTTTATATAAGTAATTATTGACAATTATTGTAAATATTAAAAAGATAATACCAATGATAATTAATCCTAAATAAACATTTATATTTTTAAATAACAAGA
>CALVYM010000047.1 GCA_944372205.1 uncultured Bacilli bacterium | reverse complement strand
AATGGAGCAGGTGAGGAGAATCGAACTCCCGTCAGGAGCTTGGAAGGCTCTTATTCTACCATTAAACTACACCTGCATTTCTCTTGTGTGTATTGATTATATCACACAAGAGCTATAATTAGCAAGCTTTTTTGCTAATTTTTTTCGTGTTCTAAATTCCAATTTAATACTTCTTCGGCATCATCAAAATGGACTTTATCACGGCCAAGTATTTGATAATCTTCATGACCTTTACCTAAAATTAATAATATATCTTCAGGTTCTAATAATTCTATGCCTTTTTTTATAGCGATATGTCTATCAAGCTCAACTTCATAATTTTTAGTCTTAACTCCTTTAAGGATATCTTTCATAATTTTTTCAGGGTCTTCCGTTCTAGGATTATCATTGGTAAATATTACATGATCACTAAGTTTTGTAGCAATATCTCCCATAATAGGTCTTTTAATTGGATCTCTATCTCCCCCACAACCAACGATAGTAATTACTTTGCCTTTCTTTAGTTCATTATAAGCACTAATTACTTTTTCAACGGCATCTGGAGTATGAGCATAATCAATTACAGCATAGCCATTATTTACTTTGTGAACTTCACATCTTCCCTTCGGTGGTTTTATTTCACTACTTTTTTCTATAATATCTTCAATGCTAATATTTAGTGCATGAACTATAGCTAGAGTAGTCATATAATTATAAACATTAAACTTACTTGTTAAAGGTGTAGTAACATTATATTCTTTCTTTTCATAAATAAATTTAATATCACTGTGATCTGGAGTAATATTAGCATCAACTATATTATAATTAAATTTTTCATTAAATCCTAAAGTAATACCAGTATTGTTGTTCTTTTTAATAAACTTTTTGCTTGCTTCATCATCACCATTTACAATTAAAATACCATCACTAGATAAATAATCAACTATTTTTAATTTTTCTTTTAAATAATTTTCCATAGTTTTATGGTAATCTAAATGATCTTCGGTTAAATTGGTAAAAGCTGCAATTTTTAATTTAATACCCGCTATTCTTTCATAAGATAAAGCATGAGAACTAACTTCCATTATCAAAGTGTGGCATTTAGCTTTTACTAATTCTAATAGTATTTTATAAATCGTTAAAATATCTGGTGTTGTATTATCAAGTTCTATGCTTTTACCATGATATTTATATCCAATAGTTCCAAGGTATGCTGTATCAATACCAAGTGAGTTTAGTAACTGATAAGTTAGAAAAGCAGTTGTTGTTTTACCATTAGTACCAGTTATTCCAATAATTTGTAATTTGTTAATTTCTTCGGCATAATCCTCCTTTAAATGCCTTTTTAAATATGCTTCAGTTGATTGAACAACTTCAACAGGAACACCAGCAGTAACATCTTTTTCGGCGATAACTCTTATTGCTCCATTGTCTACTGCATTAGTTATATAATCGTGTCCATCCACGGTGTGACCTTTAATTGCTACAAATATTTGTCCAGGTTGAACCTTCCTGGAATCAGTTTCGTATTTCATAATTTCCTCCCTCTATATATTTTATTATATCACTAATTTTTATTTTACCATAGTTTTTCTTTAATTCTCATGGTATAATTGTGTATAGGTGGTTATAATGCAAAAGATTATATTAACGGGAGATCGTCCTACTGGAAGGCTACATTTAGGTCATTATGTAGGTTCCTTAAAAAATAGAGTTGCTTTGCAAAATAGTGGAGAATTTGATAAAATTTTTATTATGATTGCTGATGCTCAAGCTTTAACTGATAATTTTGATAATCCTAGTAAAGTTAGGGATAATGTTATTGAAGTAGCTCTTGATTATTTAGCATGTGGTTTAAATCCAAGTAAAACTACTATGTTTGTACAAAGTGAAGTATCAGAACTTACGGAATTAACATTTTATTATATGAATTTGGTAACATTATCAAGATTACAAAGAAATCCAACAGTTAAAAATGAAATAAAACTAAGAGGCTTTGAAAAAAGTATACCAGTTGGTTTTTTAAATTATCCAATTAGTCAAGCTGCTGATATTACAGCATTTGATGCCACTTGTGTACCAGTTGGAGATGATCAATTACCAATGATTGAACAAACTAGAGAAATTGTTCATGCTTTTAATAAAATTTATGGTGAGACTTTAGTTATGCCTGAAGCAAAAATTCCTGATAACAAATTAGAAAGAAGGCTTCCAGGGTTAGATGGAAATTCTAAAATGAGTAAATCAATTGGTAATTGTATTTATTTATCCGATGATGAAGAGACCATACGTAAAAAAGTTATGAGTATGTATACTGACCCTAATCATATAAAGGTTGAAGATCCTGGCAAAGTTGAAGGTAATGTGGTATTTACTTATCTTGATGTATTTGCGCGTGAAGAAGATTTTGCTAAGTATTTACCAGAATATAAAAATTTAGATGAATTAAAAGAACATTATCGTCGTGGAGGTTTAGGGGATGTTGTTATTAAGAAATTCTTAAATAATGTTTTACAAGATACCCTAAGACCAATTAGAGAAAAAAGACATGAATTAGAAAATAATATTGAATATGTTTATGATGTTTTGAAAAGTGGTACTGAAGTTGCCCGCACTCATGCTCGTAAAGTGCTTTCCAGAGTTAAGAAAAATATGAAGATAGATTATTTTGAAAGTGATGAATTTAGAAAAGAAATAGTTGATAAATATCAAGAAAAATGATAATATTTTAATATAGAAGAAGGGTGATGAAATTTGGCTAGTTTTGATGCACATTTTGCTCCGGATTTATCCAAAACTGTTGCTAGCGATCAAGTTACATTCCAAGGTGAACACTATCGTATTACTGTTTTAACCGAAAGATTAGTTCGTCTTGAATATAGCTTAGATGGCCATTTTTCTGATGCTCCAACAACTTTAGTTAAAAATAGAGTATTTGCATCTCCCACTTTTAAAGTTGAACAAGATGAAAGGTATCTTGTAATTACTACTAATTATTTTGTTTTACAATATTTAAAAAATAAGCCTTTTTTAGGGCCAAAATTTGCTCCAGATTCATATCTTAAAGTTAATTTGCAAAATACTGATAAAACCTGGTTTTATGGTCAAGCAGAAGCTCGTAATTTTAAGGGTGGGGCAGTAAGCTTAGATAATTTTAAAGGTAGTGTAAAACTTGATAATGGGCTTTATTCCACTGATGGCTTTGTATTACTTGATGATTCCTTTAATTTTGAAATTGAAGGTAGTGGGTTTTTAGTAAAGCCTAATCCTAATAAAGTGGATTTATATTTATTTATGTATAAAAGAGATTTTGGATTATGTCTTCGTGATTATTTTATGCTTACGGGATATCCGGAATTAATTCCAAGATATGCTTTAGGCATCTGGTGGAATCGTGAAAAAATATATAGTTTTAATGATGCTAAAAGTTTAGTTAAAGTATTTAATCGCAATAGAGTACCATTTTCCGTTTTATTATTAAGTGAATTTTGGCATATTAAAGATTCAACTAATTACAATTTATATAAAACTGGTTTTTCTTTTAATCGAGATTTATTTGCGGATCCTGAAGAATTTATTAAATACATGCATGAACGAGGTGTAAAGGTTGGTCTTAATATTGATCCGAGCGAAGGCATTAGAAAAGAAGAAGACAGATATATTAATTTTGCTAAAGAATTAAATGTTGGTGATGGCATTACCATTCCTTTTAATGTATTAGATAAAACATTTATGATTGCTTATGTTCATCATTTAATTGATCCAATGCTTGATTTAGGTGTTGATGTATATTGGCTTGATTATAAAAAAGATTTAAGTACTATTCAAGCTTTAGCTTATTATTATAATCAAGATTTTAAGAAGATTAAAAACTTTAGACCACTTACTTTAACTAGATCACCATTGGTAGCACCTCATAATGCGGGAATTTTATATTCTGGAGAAACCATTGTTAGTTGGCAAACTTTAAAATATTTACCTTTTTATAATGGACTGGCCGCCAACAAAGGGGTTTCATGGTGGAGTCATGATGTCGGTGGCTATAAAGATGGTATTGAAGATAGTGAATTATATGCTAGATATGTCCAATTTTCAGCTTTTAGTCCAATATTTAGATTTAGTGCTAAAAGAGGAATCTATTATAAAAGAGAACCTTGGGCTTGGGATGTTAAAACATTTAATATTGCCAGAGAATACTGCTTATTGCGGCAAAGACTTATTCCTTATTTATATACGGCAGCTTATGAATATTCTAAAACTGGTAAGCCTTTAGTTCAACCAATTTATTATACATACCCAGAAATTTATGATGAACCAACATATCGTAATGAATATTATTTTGGAAAAAGTTTATTTGTAGCTCCAATTACTAAACCAAAAGAAGCAACAATGAATAGATCGGTTGAAAGAATATTTTTGCCAAAAGGTATTTGGTATGATTTTAAAACTGGTAAAAAATTTGTTGGTAACAAACGATATGTAGTTTTCTATAAAGAAGAAGAATATCCTGTATTTGCTAAAGCTGGTGGTATAGTTCCTTTAGCAAATTTAAATAAAAATATCAATGATACAACTCCTCCAGAAAGTATGGAAATTCATGTTTTTCCTGGAGAAAGCAACATATTTAAATTATATGAAGATGATGGAGTAACTAAACTTTATAAAGATGGTTTTTATATTGTTACAGCAATTGATTATAATTACTTACAAAATAATTATACTTTAATAATTCATCCTGTTGAAGGTAAAACTGAAATTATTCCAAGATTTAGAGATTATAAAATAAGATTTAGAAATACAAGAACTGCTGATAAAGTAGATATTTATATTAATGGTGATAAAGCTGATATTCCTTATGAATGTTATGAAGAAGAAAATGATTTTGTTGTTGATGTAAAAAAAGTTGATACAACAAAACAATTAACAATTAATTGTAAGGGTAAAGATATTGAAATTAATGCTGTAAGAATTGTAAATGAAGATGTCAATTCTATTATTAGTGATTTAAAAATTAAAACTAGTTTAAAAGAAGAAATAGCTAGTATATTCTTTAGTAATTTAGATATTAAAAATAAACGAATTCAAATTAAAAAATTAAGAGGTCTTGAACCAAGATTTAAAAGAATGTTTATAAAACTACTTGAATATTTGGCAGAAATTTAATATAATAACGTATAAGCAGATGAAAAAAGAGTAGTAAATTATTTAGTTATTATAGAGATTTAGTGGTTGGTGGAAACTAAAATAATGAATAATTGAACTTGCTTTTGGATGTATTAGGGTAATTCCTTTATCAATTATAAAGAAGTAAATAAGGTGGTACCACGAATAAATTCGTCCTTTGGTATTGCCTTTTTTTTGTATAATAGGAAAGTTGTGTTTTTTTTAGAAAATAATTGACATCCAAACGATTGTTTGATATAATGAGTTTGCAAGGAGGAAATTTATATGAATACCATTTTAATAGATTATATCCGAGAGTTGTTAAAAAAATAAATTAAATTAAAAAAATAGGGTGGCGACCACCCGAAGTTGGTCTGTGGAGAGTCGGGAGGACTTGGTGAAGCAGAAATGCCTTGTAGTGATGCAAGGAAGTCAAAATAAATTTTGACTTTTGTTCTGGAGGACTTTATGAGTGAATGGATAGTGACCCTTATTTGGGGATTAGTATTATTTGTAGTTATATTTTTAGTTAATTATTTTTG
The DNA here is from genome assembly GCA_944372205.1 of uncultured Bacilli bacterium. Lineage (GTDB taxonomy): Bacteria > Bacillota_I > Bacilli_A > RF39 > UBA660 > Onthocola_B. The sequence goes on along the minus strand of CALVYM010000047.1, from coordinate 3,571 downwards.
GATATTAAAGCACGGCTACAAAAAGATTCAAAATAGTAAAAGCAAGAAAAAGAAAAAAACTAAAAGATTAGAAGACTTTATTGGTTTTTCTTTACTTATTCCGAAATTTAGGCTAGATGTAAATAAAATGAATCTAAATTATGTCTTTATTTTATCAAGTTTAGTTAATGCTTTTATAATATCTTTTGTATTTGTAGTAATTTATAGTGTGCCGTGGGATTTACCATTTCAAATACTCCTGGGATTTGTCCTTCTCTTTGGACTTATATATGCTTTATATGAAATTTTAGGTAGACACTTAGTTAAGAAAGGTTGGGTTAAAGATGGAATTAAATAAAATTGAAGCAAAATGGCAAAAATATTGGGATGAACATAAAACTTTTAAAGCAATTACTGGTAGTGATAAAGAGCCTTATTATATATTAGTAGAGTTTCCTTATCCATCAGGATCAGGACTTCATGTAGGTCATGTTCGTAGTTATACGGCACAGGATGCAATGGCCAGAATGATGCGGATGCAAGGATATAATGTGTTATTTCCAATGGGATTTGATGCTTTTGGAGCTCCAGCAGAACAATATGCGATAAAAAATCATATTCATCCAAAAGATGCCGTTAAGGAAAATATTAAAACATTTAAAAATCAAATGAAAACACTAGGTTTTTCTTTTGATTGGGACCGGGAATTTACAACGACTGATCCAGAATATTATAAATGGACACAATGGCAATTTTTAGAGTTTTATAAACACGGAATGGCTTATAAAGCAACTGTTCCTGTTAATTGGTGCCCAAATTGTAAAACTGTTTTATCAAATGAAGATGCTGCAGGTGGTGTATGTGAAAGATGTGGTACCCAAGTTGTCCAAAAAGAAAAGAGTCAATGGATGCTTCGTATGAGCAATTATGCTGAAGATTTACTTGAAGGTTTAAATGATACAAACTTTGCGGAAAAAGTAAAATTAGGTCAAATAAATTGGATAGGTAAATCAATTGGAGCGGAAGTAATCTTTAAAATAAAAGATTATAATGAAAGCTTTACTGTTTTTACAACAAGATGTGATACTTTATTTGGAGCAACATATTGTGTTTTAGCTCCAGAACATAAGTTGGTTGATATTATAACTACTAAAGAACATAAAGAGGAAGTTGAAAAATATAAATATGAATGTACTTTAAAAAATGATTTAGAAAGAACTGAATTAAATAAAGAAAAAACAGGTGTTTTTACTGGTGCTTATGCGATTAATCCTGTAAATGGGGAAGAAATTCCAATTTATATAAGTGATTATGTTCTTGCAAGTTATGGAACTGGAGCTATTATGGCAGTTCCAGCTCATGATGAAAGAGACTTTGAATTTGCCACTAAATTTAATATTCCTATCATTCAAGTACTTGATAGTGGTCAAGATAATTTAACTGAAGCTTATACTGGTGATGGTATACATATTAATTCTGATTTCTTAAATGGTTTAAATAAAGAAGATGCTATAAATAAAATGTTAGAATTTTTAGAAGAAAATCATTGTGGTAAAAAACAAGTAAATTATAAAATGCGTGATTGGATATTCTCAAGACAAAGGTTCTGGGGCGAACCAATTCCAATGATTTATTGTAAGTCTTGTGGATGGGTTCCGATGAATGAAGAAGATTTACCACTACTTTTACCAGATGTTGCAGAATATGAGCCAACTGATACCGGGGAAAGTCCACTTGCTAAAATTGAGTCTTGGGTAAATACAACTTGTCCAAAATGTGGAGGTCCTGCTAAAAGAGAAACTGATACTATGCCTAATTGGGCGGGTTCAAGTTGGTATTTCTTAAGATTTATGGATCCACACAATACACACGAATTTGCTGGGATGGATGCCATGAAATATTGGAATAAAGTAAATTGGTATAATGGTGGTATGGAACATACTGCAAGACATTTACTTTATGCAAGATTTTGGGTCCAATTTTTATACAATATTGGTTTAGTGCCAAATAAAGAAATGATTTGGACTCGAGTTAGTCATGGTATGGTTCTTGGTAGTGATGGTCAAAAGATGAGTAAATCTAAAGGTAATGTAATTAATCCTGATGATATAGTAAAAGAATATGGTGCTGATACATTAAGATGTTATGAACTATTTATGGGAGATTATGAATTAGATTGTCCATGGAGTACTGATTCTCTAAGAGGATGTAAAAGATTTTTGGATAGAGTAATTCGTCTTAAAAATAAAGTTGTTGAAGGTGATACTTATTCTCCAGAGTTAGAAACTATAATTCATAAAACTATTAAAAAGGTTGAATATGACTTAAGACATATGGGATATAATACAGCAATATCAGCTTTAATGATTTTAGCTAATAATTATGAAGAAAGAGAAAGTATTACTAAAGAAGATTATAGACTTTTACTTACTTTACTTAATCCTATTGCTCCTCATATAACTGAAGAATTAAATGAAGAATTAGGCTTTAGTCCAATTTGTGAAGGAGCTTGGCCAAAATATGATGAAGAAAAAACAATTGATAAAGAAAAAGAAATTGGTGTTCAAGTAAATGGTAAAATAAGAGCATCAATTAAAGTATCAATTGATGAATCAGAAGAAGTTACTAAAGATAAGGCTTTAAAAGAAGAAAACGTTAAAAAGCATATTGATGGTAAAGAAATAGTTAAAATAATTGTTCTAAAGGGTAGAATAGTTAACATTGTTGTAAAATAAGTTAGGAAATTTTTCTAGCTTATTTTTTTCGACAAAATATTTAATATATCTATTATATAATATAGTTGGTGATAGCATGAAAGTAAAGGTATTTGATGAATCCCACGAAAAAGATTTAGAAAACTCTATAAATAGCTTTCTAAATTCTGGTGAATTTGATATAATAGATATCAAGTTTCAAGTAGCAATTGCTGTAAGTGGTGAAGAACAAATTTATTGTTTTAGTGCAATGATTATCTATAATTAAAGCATATACATATTACCACTGGAGTCAATATCTTCAGTAATATATGTAGTATTAGCACTTTCTAATTTACTAACTCGATGCTCTAGACGATTAATTTGTCTTTCCATTTTAGCTAGTCTAGAATCAATAGTGTTAGTATCATTATATTGATTCATTGGCATATTCATATTAGGATTAGAAAAATAAGAATTGTAACTTGAACTAGCTTGATAGGGCATATTATTTGGAGCCATATTCATATTAGGTACAAATCCAGAATATGACATATTTGCTTCAGTAAAAAAAGAATTTCTATTTTTTTTCATTATGTATCCTCCCTACAAGTATTATATGTATTTTAAAAGGAAGTGTTATATATGCGGATGCGTAATCCCAAAGATAAAGATTTAGTAATTAGTAATTGTGATTATTTTTATGAAGGATTTTCTAATGATTTTCCAATATGTCTAGAAATAGGTATGGGTAAAGGTAAATTTATTTTAGAAATGGCTCTAAAATATCCTAACATTAATTTTATTGGTGTTGAAAAATATTCCAGTGTTGCTAGTGTTGCTATAAAAAGAATAAATGAATATAAACCAAGTAATTTAAAAATACTTATTATGGATGC
>CALVYM010000046.1 GCA_944372205.1 uncultured Bacilli bacterium | reverse complement strand
ATGGCCTTGGCAGTCAACTAGATTTACAAATGCAAAAGGTTGAAGCTAGAGCTGAAAAAGCCGGAATGAAAGCTGGAATGAAGGCTGGTAAGGAAGCTGGAGCAAAATCCGAAAAATTAGCAATCGCCAAAAAATTGCTTTTAAAAGGTATGGATTTAGATGAAACAGCAGAACTTACTGGGTTAAGTATTAAAGTTCTTGAAAAATTAAAATATCAATAAAAGGAAAGGAGACAAATTTATGGCAAGTGTAGTAAATTATGCTGATAAGTATTTAAAAGATGAATTTTACAATGGCCTTGGCAGTCAACTAGATTTACAAATGCAAAAGGTTGAAGCTAGAGCTGAAAAAGCCGGAATGAAAGCTGGAGCAAAATCCGAAAAATTAGCAACTGCTAAAAGAATGTTAGCAAAGGGAATTGATTTAGATTTAACTGCTGAACTAACTGGTTTGAGTATTAAAGTTCTTGAAAAGTTGAAAATAAAATAAGTTAAAATAAAAAGTTGAACGATTTTCATTCAACTTTTTAAATATCTTAATTATCTGCCACGACCAGATTTTTCTAAACTTTGTATTGGATTATAATATAACACTTCTTTGGTCTTTAATGCTGTAACTTGTGTAATTGTACAAATTTCACTATTTAGTGGTAAAGTATTTTCTCCAACAGTAATACTTTTAAATCCATTAACAGAATTCAAAACACTTGTATAATTTAATGGAATATTATTATATAATACACCATCAACAACTACTTCTTGACCAATATTTTCTGTTAATTTTTCAAACATTTTTAAAACCTCTACTTCCATTTGCGTAAAAATTTCGGGATTAGAAACCTTAATTCTTCTAGACACAGGTTCATTTTTTTCATCTAAATCCAAATATTTTACATATTTTTTACTTGATTTACTCATATTTTATACCCCCTTAACTGCTATAATTTTATCATATTTACACTTTTTTGTCAAATATTGCCCTATTTATACTTATTAAGTAAAAATTTTATTAAATAAACAAACGATACAACTGCTAAAATAACCATATATAAATATTCTTCACGAATATAGAAAAATACACCAAAAGAAATAATTATATAAACAAACACTACATAAGTAGATATATCTATTATTCTATTTAATTTAGATAAATATTCATATTTTCCCATTAAAACCATTATATCTTTAACTATTTTAAGAACAAGAATTATTAATACTGGTAGAAAAAATATTGCTACAATTTGATTTATAGCAATAACTGTACCAATCATTATAATAATTAATACATCTGCAATAACACTAAGTATTTTTCTAAACAATTCATTTCCTATGGTTTTAATGTTGTTATCGGCAAAATATAAATACCAGTTTCTGGGTCTTTCATAACAGCATTAACATTTCCAACAATTACACACATAAATTTCGGTTTAACAAGCATATTTTCAGAGAATTTAAGTAAATTCGCCTTTGCTTCTTCTACTTGATGAAATCCTAGTTTTATCTCTATTGCCGCATAGGAACCATCAGCAAATTCGAGAATTGAATCCACTTCTAATCCTGTTACATTATCTCTAAAATGAAGCATTTGTCCCCCTAAATATTCCATATATATTCTTAAATCTCTTTCGACCAATGCTTCAAACATAAAACCAAATGTTTTTAAATCGTTAATAAGTTTTTCTTCATTTAAGTTAAGAGCCGCACAAGCAAGTGATGGATCAGTAAAATGCCTTTTAGCAGACTTTCCCAATCTTTCTTTTGAACGATAATTTTCACTATAAGCATTTTGATTTTCAATTAAGTGTAATCTCGTTAAAACATCTAAATAATCCTTTAAAGTTATTCTACTTTCAATTAGTTCGCTATCGGTGTTATATTCTTCTATATCATTTATAATCGTTTGATTACTAACAACTGAAGTTTCATTACGAGCTAATGATTTTAACAACATTATCATCTTGTTTTTATCTCTTTTTTTATCATCATTCATGTCTTTTTCTAAAATAGATTCAATATAACTTTTAGGTATCAAACTAACATTTTTAGTATTTAAATTTCCTGGCCATCCACCACGAATTATTAATCTAGCAATATTTTTAATATCAACATCTGCTAAACTAACATTTTTTTGTGTACCTTCATACATATCCATTATTGATGCATTTCCAGAAGAATCTCTTGATTCCCATAAACTCATTGTATACATTTTAACCCTACCTATTCAGAATGATTAATTTTATTTTCATCATCACTCTTTTCTTTTAGTTTAGTAGAACAAGTTAAAATATATTTACCCTTTTTATTATCCAAATCACATTTTCTTCTTATCTTATCCCAAATTTGAGGAACAATTGTCCATTCATCAATTAACTCTGGCATTTCTTTATTCAATATTAATTCTAAATCTAATTTGGCTTGAGCTTTTGTTTGATCATCATCAAGAAAAACAGCGCTTTTAGCATGTCTATATGAAGCCCAAGTTTTACCACACCATTTAGGGCCTTTTGAATCAACTTAAATATACATTTTTTAAGACTTTTGGTATACATTTTTTAAAGATTTTGATATACATTTTTTAAGACTTTTGATATACAATTTTTAAAATTTTCTTTTTAAGATTATCATAGTTTCTACATGATATGTATAACTAAACATATCAAATATAATAGATTCACTTATATTATATTTATCAATAAATAGCAAAATATCTCTAACTAATGTTGCAGGATCACATGAAATATAAATTATCTCATCAGGATTAATACTCAAAATATTTTCTATTACTGTTTTAGTTAAACCACTCCTCGGTGGATCTACTATTACTTTATTAAATTTTTTATTTAATTTAGATACTGCTTTAGTTGAATCATTAAGTATAAATTTAACATTATCAATTTTATTAATTCTTGCATTAAATATGGCATTTAATACAGCATTTTTTATTATTTCTACCCCAATTACTTCTTTAGCACCTTTAGCATTTAAACTAAGTGTACCAACACCACAATATAAATCTAATACTATATCATTATTATTTATATTTTTTGATACTTCATTAAATAAAATACTAGCAACATAAGGATTCACTTGAAAAAATGCATCATACGAAATTTTATAAAAATAATCATTAATATTTTCTATTAAAAAATTATCTCCATAAAAAGTTTCATTATTTATAACTATACCAACTAATTTTATTTGATCTTTTATATAATTTATATCAATGTTTAATAAATCACTACTTTCAATTACTATAAGTATTTCATCATTTTTATTACTTCTTATAGTAATACTTCCATTAATTATATTAAATTTTTTTACTAAAGAAATTGTTTTATTAATAGCATCATTTGCAATAATACACTTAGAAATCTCTACTATATTATGGGTATTTTCCTCATAAAATCCTATTCTTTTATCAACTACTTTTAAACTTATTTTATTACGATAATTAAAAGGATGAGGATTTTTAATAATTTTAGGATTAATATCTATATTATTTTTCTTAAATAAGTTTTTTACTTTATTTAATTTATAATTTATTGTATCTTCATAACTAATATTTTGTAAAACACATCCCCCACAAGTATCAAAATATGAACACCTAGGTATTACTCGCATGTTAGATAATTTTAAATATTTATCTACTTTAGCAATATTATATTTTTTAGCCTCTTTTATTATAGTTATATCAACAATATCACCATGTACTGTAGATGGTACAAATGTAATTTTGTGATTAACATATGCAATGCCTCTACCTAAATCATCAAATCTATCTATTGTTACTTGCATTTAGCATCTCCTCTATTTCTTTTGTTCTTTTCTTATTTTTAATAAGTAATCCTATTTGAATTCCAAAAAATGTTGCTGCACAAAGCATTGTTGGAATAAATAGTATTCCCCCGAATGCATTAAAAGACATTACAAAACGATACATTAAAATATCAATATAATTAGATAAACTAACAAAAGCAAAAAAATTAAAAAACCAAAGAATTGCTGATATAAAAAAATAAAATAACAACTTAATAAAAAAACTTAAAAGCATAATAACATAATAAAGGTAAGGGTTTATAAATTTACCACCAATAATAATCCCTACTATAAATTCTATAATACTCATAATTAAAAATGCTAAGTTACAATTACCTATATAATCCCATGCATTATCTCTTGGGTAAACTAAAGCTACTTTAAATACACTAAGCACTATAGGAACAATTATCATCACTATTAAATAAGCTATTAAAATAACCCAAAAGTTTTTCTTAAAACTAGTTCTTTTTTCATAAAATATTTCACTATACATAACTATCAATTAAATTATATAATAATTTCCAAAAATTAGCAAATATTAATAAGGGTGATGTTGTGAATAAAATTGTTGAAAGATTAAAAAATGAATTTAGTAAAACGCCAGATCTAATTATTAAAGAAATTAAATTAAATATGTTTAATACATTATATATACTATATTTAGAAACCGTCAGCGGTAGCAATAAAGTAAATGATTATATTTTAAAAAATATTATTGATAATAAAGATAAAATAAATAAAAATAATATAGATAGTTTTCTTGCAGGGCCTAATACTAAAGAGATTAATAAATATGATGAAATCGAATACTTTTTAACTAGTGGATTTACTATAGTTATTTTAAAAAATAAAATATATGGAGTTGAAACTAGAGCAGATATTAATAGAGCTGTTTCAAATGCTGATGTTGAGACTGCTATTAATGGACCAAAAGATTCTTTTACCGAAAATTATCAAATAAATGTTGGATTAATTAAAAGAAGATTAAAGTCTCACAATTTAAAAATTGCTAATAGAGTAATTGGTAGAAAAACTAGTACTCAAGTAGGAATATTATATTTTGATGATATTGCTGATTTAAATTTAGTAAAAAACATATTAGAAAAACTAGATAAAATTGATATTGATGGAGTAATTGATTCTAGTAATATCGGCTACTTACTAGGAGATGAAGAGACTAGCATTTATCCTACATTCTTACAAACTGAAAGACCAGATATGGTTGCTACTGCCCTACTTGAAGGAAAAATTGCTATAGTTATGGATACTACCCCATATGTATTAATAATACCTGCATTTTTCATTGATTTTATTAATCCAAATATTGATAATTATTCTAAAAACAAAAATGTTAATTTTATTAAAATACTAAGAATATTTGCCTACTTTTTATCAATGATAGCTCCCGCTTTATATATTTCTGTTATGAATTATAATCAAGAAACTATTCCAACAAGTTTACTTATTGATTTTGCAATTCAACGCAGCGGCGTACCATTTCCAACAATCGTTGAAACTATTTTAATGCTCGCTGTTTGTGAAATATTAAGAGAAAGCGATTTAAGATTTCCCTCAAATTATGGTTCAGCAATATCAATTCTCGGAGCCATTGTTTTAGGTGAAGCATCAGTATCTGCAGGAATTGCTAGTCCTATTACAATTATAGTTATTGCTATTACATTTATTTCTAGCCTAACATTTAATAATGTTGAAATTAATAATTCCTTGAGATTCTTTAGATTTGTATTTATAATTTTATCAGGTTTCTTTGGTCTTTATGGCATTACTTTAGGATTATTATTTTTCCTAATTTATACAATAAATATTAATAGTTTTGGAAAACCTTACTTTGCTCCTTTTGCTCCATTTGATAAAGAATATTTTCATAATACGGTATTTAAAATACCTTTAAAAAAAGATAAAAGAAGAAGTTCAATTTTATCTAGATATAATAAAACTAAACAAAGGTGATTACATGAAAAAAATAATACTTATAATTTTATTACTTACTCTTAGTGGTTGTTATGATTATAAAGAAATAAATAATTTAGCCATAATAACTGCAATTGGTATAGATTATGAAGACGAAGAATATAAAATTACTTTAGAAATATTAAATGACCAAAATGATAAGGAATCTGGAAATATTAAATCTTATACCAAAACTGGAAGCAATAAATCTTTAGCTAAAGCCCTAGAAAATGCAGCTGACTTACTTTCTGATCAAGCCAATTATACCCATGTCAAACTCTTAGTTTTAAGTGATACAATCACTGATGGCAAACTTCAAAACATCATAGACTTTTTTATGCGTAGCACATACTTTCGAGAAAATTTTTATGTAATATCATCAATGGATACAGAGCCTGAAAAAATATTAAAAAATACCACTGATAATAATCCTGTTGCTAGCACAAGTATTATCGATTTACTCGAAAGTCTAGATTATTCTAGCAATAGTGGGGTATTAAAAACATTTGATCAAGTTGTTGAAGAAACTCTAGCCTTTGGTAAAGATACTTGTTTTTCTAATATTACTTTAGATGATAAAGAATTCCAAATTGCTGGTTTATCTATTTTTGACAAATATGAATACAAAGATACAATATCTAATGACTATGCAACAATTTATAATATCTTAACTAATAATTTTTATCGTCCAATTTTTTCTAAAACTTATGATAACCTATATTTTTCTATTGCTATATCAGAAGGAAAAACAAAAATTGATGCAAATACTAAAACTATTAAGCTATCAGGTACTATAACTGGCAAAATCATGGATAATGAACCTAATTATGATATTAGAGATTTAGATGTTTTAGATAATTTAAATAGTGATTTTAAAAATTTAATTAATGAAAAATTTAAAAGTTTTATTGAAGTTTTACAAGAAAATAAAAGTGATATTTTGTTTTTAGGAAAATCTTACTATCAACAAACAAGAAAAAAAGCCGAAGATTTTTGGATACATGCAAATATTGATAGTAATCTAGATTTTCATATCAATAAAAAAGGTTTAATATATGAGGTGCAAGATGAAAATTAAAACAGGTAATTTAGCATATAATTTATCCCGTTCTCTATTCCTCGGTGGTGGTATTTCAACATTATTTTTAAAATCAAGTAAAGATGCTTATATAGCCATAATCCTTGGAACACTTCTTGGAATTGGTATTATATATATACTTAGTTTAATAAGTAAAAATATAGATAAACCATTAAATGAATACTTAAAAGATAAAAGTCTACTTAATATTTTAATTAAAATAGTATTTATTATTTATATAATATTCTTAATATTTATTTTACTTATTATTTTAGCCACATTTTTATATTCCTATTTTTTAATATTTACTCCATCAATTATCTCTTGTTTACCTTTTGTTTTCTTAGCTACATATCTTAATAGTAAAAATATAAAAAATATATCTTATATAGCTAGTATATTGCTAGTATTAAGTTTAGTATTAGTTTTTTTAAAAACTATATTACTTACTAATGAATTTGATTTTTCTAATCTTTTACCAATACTTACTACTAAACCAAATAAAATATTTATTACTGCATTTCTATTTGCAATTCTTTCTACTGCTCCATTTCTAACTACAATTGATGAAAAAATTACATTTAAAGAAAACTTTAAATATTATTTAATAAGTATGTTAACTATATTTATTGTAGTATTAACAATTACCATAGTTCTAGGAGAAATGGTCAATATCTATAGCTATCCGGAATATTCTGTATTAAGAAAAATTAGTTTATTTAATTTTATTGAAAACATCGAAAATTTTGTTTCAGCAGCTTGGTTTTTTGATATTTTTATCAGCTTATCTATTTGCTCTTTAAAACTAAAGAATTTAATAAATGTTAAATCTAGTATAATCCCATTTATAGTAAGTCTAATTATCCTTTATATAGTAAATAAAGTTGTAGTCAATAACTTTTATAATTCTATGGCAATCTATAAAACATTTCCATTTATTTTAGCTATATTTATGACTTTATTAATAATTTTATTAATAATTAAAAATTGCAAAAAAAAAGATGGTTAAATCCATCTTGAAATATAAATTACTCTAGTAGTTCCTTCTTGATATTTATCAAATATTTTAATTATTGAATTAATTATTTCTTTTAAAATGTCTTTAGCATCTTTTCTTACCCTTATTGTTAATATTTCTTTTTGTAATTCTTTACGAAATAAAAAATCATCAATATATTTATTTATTACATAATCAAGTTGTTTTATTCTTTCAACATCTTCTTCATTATTAACATCTATTTTAAAAATATAATTTTGATATATTTTAATTAATCTATCACTTATAACATCTTCTTCATATGGTTTAAAATTAATTATTTTATAAAAATTCTTGCAATAACCTATAATCTTTTTATTAATATTCATATTACCTCCGTACTATAACTTAATAATACAACAAATAATATAATTTGTAAACTCCAAAAATTCGTTCGCACTTAACATTTGCTTTACATATTTACTAATTTCTTTTTGGTTTATAAATATATTAGTGCTATAATTATGTTATGGAGGGATTATGGCTAAAAGAAGAAAATTAAAAAAACAAGTTTATTTTGTTTTAATTGGTATAGTACTTTTTATTGGTTTAATTATATTTGGTATTAATAAATATAATTTATACAAATATCATCAAACTAGCGAATATAAATTACTAGAAATTGGTTATAAGGCTGAAGAAGTAGAAAAAATATTGAAGTTTAATCAAGATACTATTACATACTTTTTAAATAACGAAAAGAATACTAAAATAATAGATTTATTAAATGAAGAATATTATTTAGATAAAAACTTTGATAAATATATTTCTTATATGAATGAATTTAGTGATTTATCTACCAAAGAAGTTGTAAGAGATATCAATATTCATTTAGATAAAGATTTTTATGAAGAAACTTATCCTGCAGATACTTCACTTGATACAAGTATTTTAGTTAATAAATATTATTATTTAAAAAAAGATTTTGCTCCAGATGATTTAGTTACAATATCTCAAACTTATTCTTGGGGTGAATCTGGTTCACAAAAGGTACGAAAAATTGTCTATGAAGCATTTTTAGATATGTGGAATTCCGCAAATAGTGAAGGATATTATTTGATGGTTAATTCATCATACAGAACTTATCAAGATCAAGAAAGTGTATATAATAATTATCGCAACACATCAGGACAAACTTATGCCGATAGTATTGCATCACGTCCAGGATATTCGGAGCATCAAACAGGACTAGCAATAGATATATTTAGTAAAACTAATACTAGTTCTGCAACATTTAAAGATAGCGCAGAAGCTAAATGGTTAAAAGAAAATGCTCATAAATTTGGTTTTATCTTAAGATATCCTGAAGGCAAAGAAGATATTACCGGAACAACTTATGAAGCTTGGCATTACC
>CALVYM010000045.1 GCA_944372205.1 uncultured Bacilli bacterium | reverse complement strand
TATATATCTATAATCATATTCACATCTAACACCATTATAGCATTCTTTTTTTAAATTTTCTACATTAACTTCAATTATGGCAACATTAGGAATTAGCATTTCTAAATCATCAGTTTGGATATGATATTTTCTAATTCCAGAATTAGTATTTAAATCATAAGTAGCTCCATAATTTAAATTAATTTGAATATATTCACTAACTGTATCATAATCTTCGCCCTTTTTAGTTAAATGGCTATAAAATGATGAGAAAAAGATGAAATTACGAGATCGTTTAGCATCAGTATAATCATTTAAATTGACTTCAACATTAATATAAGAGTTTTTAGTTTTTACTATTATATCAACAGTCTTTTTTCTTTCTCCTACTTGTTTAGCAGTAAGTTCATTGTTTATAAACTCTACTATTTCCACTGGTTCTCTTAAAATTTGGGAAATCAATGCTTCAAGTATTCTTTTACCATGAATAGGGTCTTCAACAATAATCTTAAACATTTGATCATCTGATCCTTTAACGAATTCTTTTTCATCAACTTTCAAAATTTTCACCTCCTTGATTTGCTATAATAACACACTCATTTTAAAAATCTTGTCGAATCCTGTCGAAGACATTAAAAAAATTGCATTTTTATATATCATATATTAAACATATAAAAGATTGCATAAATTTTAGGATATTTCAAATAATAAATAGTATGAATAAAACAATAAAATATTTTTTAGAAATTACTAAAATTTATCGGGAAAGTAAGCATGAAGATAAAATGGTTAAGTTTTTAGAAGATTTTGCAAGTAAAAATAACTTAACATTTTATAAAGATAAATTTAATAATGTCTTAATTACTAAAAAAGTTAATGATAAACCACCAATTATTTTACAAGCCCATCAAGATATGATTTGTATAAGTAATAATAATTTTGATTTTAAAAATAATGAAATACCAGTTAAAATGAATAAAAGATATATTTATACTAATGGCACCACTTTAGGAGCTGATGATGGTATTGGCATTGCTTTAATTCTTACTGTATTTGATAAAGTTGATGCCAATATTGAAGGATTATTTACAGTATCTGAAGAAGTAGATATGTCTGGAGTAAAAAATTTTGATACATCTAAACTTACTGGTAAATATCTAATAAACTTAGATGGTTTTGATAAATTTACTATTATTAATAAAACTGCCTCTTTTTTCGATTTAGAAATAAATAAGAAAATAAGTAGGAAAAATAGCATTTATAATAATACTTATAAAATAGAAATTTCTGGTTTAAAGGGAGGACATAGTGGTGCTGATATAGATAAATCTCATAGTAATGCAATAATTATATTAGCAAGTATCTTAAAAGATTTAAATGAAGAACTAATAAGTTTTAAGGGCGGTACTAAAAACAATGTAATTCCAAGTAATGCTATAGCTTATTTTAATTCTTTTAAAAAAATAGATTTAGAAAAGTTAAATAAATATAAAGACAAATATAAAGATCTTAATATTAATATAAGAAAATGTAAATATCAAAATAAAGTAATAAGTAATACCGAAGAATATTTAAATAGCATTATAAAATTACCTAAAAATATTTATTATAAGAATAAATTTATTGTTACCTCTTATAATCTGGGAGTAATAGATAATAATATATTTAAAATTGGTCTAAGAAGTAGTGATGATTCAAGTAAAAATAAGGTACTAAAAAAAATTATTAACAATGGTAAAATATATAATTATAAAGTTAAACAAACGGATTTTGAACCAGGATTTAAAACAAATAAGAATTCTAAATTAATTAAAACATTAAAAGAAAATAATAAAAAAGCTATAATTAAAGAAGAACATATTACAGTTGAAGTTGGTTTTTTAAAAGAATTAAAAAAAGATTTAGAAATAGCTATTATAGCTCCAGAGATTAAATATGCTCATTCAATAAATGAAAGAGTAAATATAAAATCTATTAAAGATACTGAAAAATGGTTAATAAAAACAATTGAAGAACTAAAGTAAATTTAGTTCTTCTTTTAACTTTAATATTCTTCTTACACTTTCATTTATTCTATCAACACTTATTGTACCATCATTTACTGCTTTAATGACTTCTGGTATTTGTGCCTCAAAATCAGTTGTACAAATAAGATCATTACCAGCAAGAATTGCTAAAACTGCAACAGATGAATCATAATTTTTACTAATAGCATCCATATATAAATCATCAGTTATTATAACTCCATCAAAATCTAAATCCTTACGAAGTATTTCATGAATTTTACTAGATAATGATGCCGGATTGTGAGAATCAACATTAGTTATGATATTATGAGATACTAAAACGATATTAGCTCCAGCTTTTATTCCTGCTTCAAATGGTAAAAAGTCACTTTCTTTAAAACTTTCTAAAGTTCTATTATCAATAGCTATACCAGTATGGGTATCAACATTATTACCATATCCAGGGAAATGTTTTAAAACTGATGCCATACCCGATTCTCTCATAGCTCTAACCACTGTAGATGCATATGTACTAGTAAGAGTAGCATCCTTACCAAAGCTTCTTTTATAAATATAATCGGCACTATTAGTAGAAACATCAACAACAGGGGCAAAATTAACATTGATGCCAAAACTTTTTAAAAAGTTAGCTTTATCTATTGTATCTTCATAAATTAAATCAAAGCCACCTTCAGCATATAACTCTTGAGAAGATTTAAAAGGTGTATCTCTAAGTAATTTATTAGTACTTACTCTATTAACAGTCCCGCCTTCTTCATCTACTCCAATAAGCATTGGAATCTTTGATGCACCTTGCCAAGATGCTATATTATTTATGACTTCTTCTTTAGTTTTATTAGAAAAATCTCTTCCAAACATAATATAGCCACCGAGATGATACTTACTTACCATAGTAACTGCCTCAGCTTGGGGAACTCTTACCATAAACATTTGCCCCACTTTTTCTTCGATGGTCATATTATTTAAAAGCTCAGTTATTTTATCCGGTGCATCATTTGGCAGTATATCCGGATTAGATGGTTCATCAGTAACTGGTTCATTATTATCTTCTTCTTGTTCTTCAAAATTATCTGTAGGATCATTAGCACTAGTATCTTCATTTTCTAAATCTTCATTTACAGAATCATCTAAATTTATGCTATTTACGGGAATTGTTCTATTTTCAAAAAAAGCATAAACACCCACAGGAATAGCAATAAGTATAAAAATGACCATACTAATTAATAATATTTTTTTCTTTTTCACTATTATCACCTAGTATTATAATAAACAGTTATTTATAAATTATTAATATTGTTTTCCAACATAAAGACGAGTTGTAGCTTTTTTACCACAGACAGTACATGGTCCTGTAACTTCTTCCGATTCAATTAGACATCTTGATTTCATTTGCGTATCTTCTTTAATTTTATCTTCACATTCTTGGTTACCACACCAATTAATTTTAACAAAACCATTTTTGTTTTTAGCGATATCTAATAATTCATCATAGGTACTAGCTTCATAAATCATTGAATCTCTTCTTTTTTTAGCAGTTTCAAACAAATTAATTTGAATATCTTCTAGTAGATTTTGAACATTTTGCATTATTTCAGCAAATGTTACAGTGATTTTTTCTAAAGTATCTCTTCTAACTAAAGTAACTTGATTGTTTTTTAAATCTCTTTCTCCAAGTTCAATACGTATTGGAAAACCTTTAACTTCTGCTTCAGCAAACTTGTATCCGGGACTTTTATTAGAATTATCTACTTTATAAGTAATACCACTTTCTTTTAAATTATCTTCAAGTTCGGCAAGTTTTTCTGCTACTTCTCCGATTGGTATTATCACTACTTTAAAAGGAGCAATTTTTGGTGGTAATACTAAACCATGATTATCACCATGAACCATGATTAGAGAACCAATCATTCTAGTTGATACACCCCAGCTTGTTTGATATGGCGTTTTTAGGGTATTATCACTATCTAAAAAAGTAATGCCAAAAGCTTCCGCAAAATGGTTGCCAAAATAATGACTTGTCCCATTTTGTAAAGCATAGCCATCATACATCATTGCTTCAATCGTATAAGTAACTTCTGCACCGGCAAATTTTTCTTTTTCTGTTTTTTTACCGGTTATTACAGGTATAGCTAAATAATTTTCTTGAAATGTTTTATAAATATTAAACATTCTTAAAGTTTCTTTTATAGCTTCTTCTTTAGTTCGATGCATTGTATGACCTTCTTGCCATAATATTTCTCTGCTTCTAAGAAAAGGTCTAGTTGTTTTTTCCCACCGAACTATTGTACACCATTGATTATATAATTTTGGTAAATCCCGGTATGTCTGAATAATTTTTTTATAGTGATCACAAAACAATACTTCACTTGTTGGACGCACACACATTCTTTCTTCTAATTTTTCTGCACCACCATGAGTTACCCATGCAACTTCTGGAGCAAAACCTTCGACATGTTCTTTTTCAACATTTAGTAAAGATTCCGGAATAAACATTGGCATTTGCACATTTTCATGACCAGTTTCTTTAAACATTTTATCTAGTACTTTTTGCATTTCCTCCCAAATAGCATATCCAAGAGGTCTTATGATCATACTTCCTTTAACAGTAGAATAATCAACTAAATCAGCATTCATACAAACATCAGTATACCACTTTGCAAAATCAACATCACGATTAGTTATTTTTTTAACTTCCATACATCCTCCTATTCAGCATTAAATTCTTTTAACTCATTATCTTCCATTAATATTTTATTAACTTTAGCTGTTGCATCATTTAATTTTTCACTACAAAATTTAGCCAGTTTCATAGCTTCAGTATACTTATTAATTGCTTTATCTAAATCAACATTACCACTTTCAAGTTCCTTAACTATTTTTTCTAATTCTTGTAATGCAGCCTCAAATGTTTTTTCATTTTCCATAATATTCCTCCATTTCTTTTATTCATTTATTTCTTTAACCATAGCTTTAATACTACCCTCATGCAATCTAATATCTATTAAATCATTAACTAAGACATCTTTACTTGATTTAATAATTTTACCATTTACTTCAACCAAAGAATAACCTTTATCTAAAATACCTAAAGGATTAACAAGTTTTAAGGTATTAACTAATAAATCAAACTTTATTTTTTTATCCTTTATTAAATTATATGGATTTTGAAGTATTACAGACATCTTTATTTTATTTAAATAATTATCTTTATCTGTTAGAATTTTAGTAATATCTTTATTTAAAGTATCAATTAAAGTATCTAACTTTTGTTCTTTAACTTCATACATACTCATTGGATTTTTAAGAATAAAACTTTGTCTTAAACTACGAAGTTTAATAAATTTAGTATTTACCATATTCTTAATATTTTTATTAAGCCTTATTTTGTAATTATCAATTAAAGTGTTAATATCTATTACTGTTGGTACAGCCATTTCAGCAGCTCCAGTTGGGGTTGGCGCTCTTAAATCTGCTACAAAATCTGCAATTGTCCAATCAATTTCATGACCTACTGCACTAATAATTGGTGTTTTGCAATTATAAATTGCATAAGCAACAATCTCTTCATTAAACGCCCACAAGTCTTCAATAGAACCACCACCACGACCAACAATGATGGTATCAACGCCAAATTCATCAGCCCGTTTTATTTGTCTTACAATATCCGGCGCCGCATCACGGCCTTGAACGAGACAAGGAAAAAGGATGGCCTCCGTCATTGGATATCTTCTTTTAATAGTACTCATGATATCTCTTACTGCTGCTCCCGTTGGGGCAGTAATTACTCCAATACGCTCTGGAAACTTTGGTATTGGTTTCTTATGCTCTTTATTAAATAATCCAAGTGTTGCTAACTTTTTCTTTAATTTTTCATATTCAATATATAAAGCTCCTAAGCCATCTGGTTCCATTTTATCAACATATATTTGATATGTTCCTTGTGCGGGATATGCAGAAATTCTACCAGTTACTAAAACATTCATACCATCTTCTGGAGTAAACGATAATTTTGATGCACTACTTTGAAACATAACAGCACTAATTCTTGAAGTATCATCTTTTAAAGTAAAATAAAGATGTCCTCTAGTATGATTTTTAAAATTACTAATTTCCCCCTTAAGATAAATTTTATTTAAAAAGTGATCTTTATCTAGTAGACTCTTAATATAATTATTAAGTTCACTTATTTTTATGTATTCTTGATTCATATTCACCCCTACTTTCTAATATTGTTTTTATATTTTCTAAATTATCTTGATAACGCTTTATCATAATGCTCTTATCAGGTATTTTATAATCATATTCTAATTCAATATCATCTATTACTTTTTTTAATACTTCTACTGATACTAATTTTATCATACTTTTTAAAATTTCGATATACTCCTTTGCTGAAGTTTGCAAAAAATATTCTAAATTATGTCCATTTAATTCTCTTTGTTTATCATTATCCCAATCAATCGGTGATAAACAATTTAAATCAT
Source organism: uncultured Bacilli bacterium (assembly GCA_944372205.1). GTDB lineage: Bacteria > Bacillota_I > Bacilli_A > RF39 > UBA660 > Onthocola_B. The sequence continues at coordinate 2,869 of CALVYM010000045.1, read as the reverse complement.
CATATCTTGCTAAACTACTAAAAAGTTCTGCTCTATCATGTGAAAACAATAATGAATTATCAATCATATATAGATGCATTGTACTAATAGTATTAACTAACATAATATTATGCAACTTTCTATCACTATTTAAAAATAATAAATCAAAAAAATATATTTGAATTAATTCTTGCATTAGCTCTTGACTTCCTGACAAATTTTTTTCTAAAGCATCCCAAATTAAATATAAAGAACTATTAGCTGCTGAAATAATTGAAAGATTACGAGCATTACCTAAAATATTTAAGTCTTCCGAAACATAATATATATTATCATCTGTTTTAATAATATCATAATTTGCACATTTAATACCTAATATATCAGCTAGTCTTTTAGCAATTATTTCTTTTAAATTAAAATTATCTTCACATAATTTTACATAATATCTTTTACCATTAATATACATAAATCTATGATTATTTGCTACTAGAGATTCTTTAATACTATTATCTACTTCCATATTAGCCTTTTATATATTTATCTAATACTGCATTAATCATTTTTTTAACAGAATCATCACAGTATTTTTTAGCAAGCTCAACAGCTTCATTAATGACTACTACTTCAGGAGTATCCATATATTTTAGTTCATATAAGGCCATACGCATGATTGATGCTCCAGATTTATCTAATCTATCAATTGTCCAATCATTCATCAAACTATTAGCAATTTCATCCAATTCATTTTTATAAGTAATAACACCATAGATGATATCTTTTACAAATTCATTGTCAATCTCGATATTTTCTTTAATAACATCATCCACTTCATACGGGACTTTTCTTTCATTATATATATCAATTTGATATAAAATAACCATTATTTTTTCTCTTAATTCACTTCTTGATTTTCCCATAAAAAATTACTCCTAACAACTAAAATTATAACAAAAATCTCATTAAAATAATAGTAGTAAGAGTAATATTTTAATAAATTGATGCAATAATGGTTAATTGATAACCTTTAATACTTTGATCACAAGTTGTAAGGTATAAAAAGCCTTTTTGATTATTAATATATATTTCACCATTTTTTAAAGTACGCGTGATATCTATTACTTTATAATGCATTTTTTTATTATATAACTCTAAATAAATATCATCATTAATCTTTAATTTGGCTAAATCATTAAAATAAGCTTTTTTACCTATTCCAGAATGAGCAGCAATAAGGTAAGTATCTGCTACATTAGTATTAATAAATTCAATGTTTTTCTCAACATCATTAAGAGGATTATCATAATCATAAAATCCTAAATTCATATCAATATTAGGTATTATTAAATATCCAATATACTCATTTTTATTATACTTATCATATTGCGTAGTATTACTACTAGATATACTTACATAATTTTCATCATTAAATGCTACTAAACAAATTATTACTATTAAAAATATTGTTAAAAATATAATACTTTTTTTCCACATAATATGTTAAGTTATCCATGTAAGCTATATTAGTATCAGGTACTTTAATTGCGACATTTTCATTTTCAACTTCATTTTGTGATTCATCTACTTGTGGTGTTTCATTAGTTGTATCTTTTTCTTCATCATCTACAGTTTCTTCTTGTTCTTCATCTGATAAATCAACAAAATACTTAAAAGTTAAAATACCATTATCAATTTCATAATTATCAGTATTTGTTAAATCTAAGTTGTAAGTAGTATCACTACTATATATTTGATAACTATGTGCATCTAAGCTACTTGCAAATTCATAAATATTGTTGTTTTTAGTAAACTCATAGCATGTATCTTCATCACAAATCTTATCTATAGAAATATTAGTATCTAATTTATTAATAAAATAATTATTAATAATAAATTCAGAATCATCTAATAATTCATATGTATAAATTTTATTAGTATAATTGTCTGTTATTTCATATGTTCCTGCTGATAACCTAATCTTCGAATCATTATGTGATTGACCATTTATACTAAAGTTATTTGTAACAAGTACACCATTATTATAAGTTTCTAGCGTTAAATCATAGTATTTATCAACTACTATTTCAATAGAAAACGGTTTTAAAACATAAGTATCTACAGTGAAATAATTATCTACTATATCTAAATGGGGTGCTTCAAAATCAATAGTATATTTCCCTGTTTCATCAAATCTTAAAGTTATTTGATCATTTTCTATTTGTTTGCTATTAACAATATAGCGAGATAAGTCTGTTGCTTCTAGTGACAACTCTTCAAATAAATCTAAATAAAAAGTTTTATCCGCAAATGAGGGAGTTCCTTCAAAATAGCTTATCGTATTTATGATGTTATCTATATCCCAAGAGTTATCAAATGGTTTTAGATTTTTATCAACTAGATAAAAGTCATATTCCGGATGGGTATTTTGATAAATAAGCATTTGAATTGTAGCAAAATATTCATCGCCATCATAAAAACCTTGTGCATAAGCTAAATTATGGATGTAATATTCTTCATTAATTTCATAAGTACCAAAGGGACTTGGTTTGAAATAATAATGCCAATCTTTAAATACTACATCATAGGCTTCATAAATTACTTCTCTTCCATCATCAATAGCAATATAGAATTCACTTGCTTTAACACTAAGTGGTAACAATAATATTACTGCCGCTATAAATAACTTCTTCAAAACTTTTCACCTCCTTAGTTCACTATGCTAACACAACACTATCAAGTTTGTAAAGCGAAAGTTTTGTCTAGTTTTGTTGGATATTGTCACACCTTGTCGAAAATTGTCGAAAACCTCTATTTTTGGGTAAAAATTAACTATACTCTTCTTTCTTTTTTTAAAGAAAAGAAAAAATTGTTTTGCAAAATCAAAACAATTTTT
>CALVYM010000044.1 GCA_944372205.1 uncultured Bacilli bacterium | reverse complement strand
AAAATATTTATTTAACATATGGTATTAAAGCCATAAATCTTGCATATTTAACTTGTTGTGCAATATGTCTTTGGTGTTTAGCACAAGCACCAGTCATACGACGAGGTAATATTTTACCTTTATCATTAATATATTTATTAATAATCATAACATCTTTATAATCTACACTTTTACCAGCACACATTTGACATATTTTCTTCTTTTTACGATAAAATTCTGCCATTGTTTAATCCTCCTTCTTTAAAATGGTAAATCATCACTACTTAAAGTAAATTCATCCCCAAAGTCTTTATATGGATCTTCTGAAACATCTGTAGTTTCTAATGGTTGATTCATAGGTTCTGGAGCACTTGGACTATAAGCAACACTATTATTCACTGGAGCTTGATAATCATTAGATTGACTAGCATTAGAACGGCTTCCTAAAAATTCCATTTGTTCTACAACTACATCGGTTGTATATCTTTTAGTTCCATCTTGAGCTTCATAACTACTATTTCTAATTCTACCGGTAGCACTTATTAGTGTACCTTTTTTACAATATCTATTAATTGTTGATGCCAATCTATTAAAAGCTACACAATTAATAAATTCCGTTTCTCTTTCACCATTACGATTTATAAAATCTGAACTACAAGCCAAAGAAAATCTAGATACTTCCATATTGCCTTGAGTCATTCTTGATTCAGGATCTCTAGTAAATCTTCCAATCAATATTACTTTATTCATTTTATTCTCCTTCTAATTTAATAATTAAATGTCTTAAAACATTTTCGTTAATTGAAACCTTACGATCAAATTCATGAATAGTCTCTTTATCAGCTTCAACAGTCATTACATAATAATAACCACTAACTTCCTTATTAATAGGATAAGCTAATTTCTTTCTACCCATTTCTTTCATTTCAATAACTTTTGATGGTTTCTTGTTTATAAGTTTTTGTAAATCTTCACTAGTTTTCTTGATTTTATCTTCTTCCATTGTAGATTTAACTATAAACATGATTTCATACTTAGTCATTCATTCCACCTCCTTACGGTCTAGTACGGCTTCAAATAGAAGCAAGGAGTAATTTCTTTTACTCGCAAGTATTATAACAAATATATGATAATCTTTCAACAAAAATTAGTAATTTTTAAGAAAAAAAAGATAGCATAATTTAACGCTATCTTAAGCTACTTTCTTTCTCGTACTTTTCTTTTCTATTTTTTCTCTTCTAAATAATGGTGTAACAATATAATCATCGATTGACATCATGATATAAGCACAACATAATGTAAATAAAATATTAAATACTATCGCCGCATGATAACTCATTTCTGGGAATATATGAGCTATTAAGAATACTATAGCAATATGTGATGCGTAATAGTATAGTGATAATCTACCTAAGAAATTACACACGCTATTATTATTATAAAGTACAGAAATGTAGTCTTTATTAGTTAATAGTATTATTGTAAATAATAGAATTATGATTCCATTTGTAAATTCACTCCAAGAAATTCCCGCATAAATAGTGTATAATAAGAATATGGCAATTCCAATATGTAGTACGCTAAATGTTAGTCGCATTCCTTCACTAAATTTTTTCTTTCTTAAGTAATCAACTACATAATATATTAACATTCCTATACACATACCAGCCATAACTCTAGCTAGTCCATTTGGAAAACCAATAGCGTTAACACTCGTTCTATCCCAACCAATTTCAGTAAGACCTACACTAGCATAAGTAAGTACTACAAATAATGGTGCAAACAATCCTGTAAAGAAATCTTCACTTTTAGATACAATGTAGTATAGGAATAATCCCGCAATTATTAAAGCAGATATATACCAAAGTGGTCCATTCCAAAGTTGAGAAACACCTGCAACAGGTTCAACAATTACTGTTTTTAGTTCAAGTAATCCTACCGCTCCAATTTGTGATATTCCTAAAAATTCCCAAATTGAATCCATAAATACTCCAAAAATTTCGGTTATTTTAGTACCACTTATTGCATTTCTTACAATAAATGCAAATAGTACACCCATAAATATTGTTGGATATAAAGCTTTAAATCTTCCTCCAGTAAACTTCCACGCTGCCTTAGCTGGTTTTTCAGAATCTTCCTTTTTATGCTTTTGAAAATGAGCCATCAAAAAATAGCCAGATAAAAATAAGAAGAAAGCTAAAACTCTACCGCCGGAAAATATTTGATCCACACCAGCATCTCGCCATATAAATGAATTTAAATGACCTAAAGCTATAGCAACAGTTAATATAAATCGCCATAACTCAATTGTTGAAATTTTACTACTTTTTTTCATAATCAATCCCTTCCTAGTATCTCTACTATATATAAATAATAAAATAAGATAGAATTTTTGTCAATAAAATTTTGCTATTGTTATGTATAAAAATTGAATTTAAGAATACAATAAAATTAGTTAAAGGGTATTGACTTTAACCCAAAAATTTAGTATATTATTTATGCAAATGTTAACCGCTCTTGGATGGTGCGGGATATAAATTATTCCAATTGTTAAATGTTAATCGCCCTCGGGTGGTGCGAGCAATAAGTTATCCCGATTGAAAATGTTGGAAAATTTTATCAAATTGATAGAATTTTCCTTTTTTATGTGTTATACTGAATTAAAGGAGGGATTTGGTATGTTTATACAAACGGGATATATTTATCATATCAAGGATGATTTTTTTAATAAAGTTAATGATAGTGGATTAATGACTAACCATGAAAATGGTCATACTAGGCCAACATACCTTACTATTAAAGATGGTGATATTTTATGGTTTATACCATTAAGCAGTAAAATAGCTAAATATCAAGCATTAATAAATCAAAAAATCAAAAAATATGGTGATTGTAAATCCATAATGATTAGGGAAATTGCTGGCAAAAAAACTGCTATATTATTGCAAAATGCTTTTCCTACATTAGAAAAATATATTGATCATCCTCACACTATAAATGGGAACCCCATTAAAGTAATTAATAGTTTAGAACAAGAAATATTAAATAATTTCAAATACTTAATTTCACTTAAAAATAGTGGTATAAATTTATTTTTTGCTAATATAGATAATATTAAAAAAATTATGTTAAATGAATTAACAAGCCCTTAAAAAACTCTAGTTTTTATTTGAACTAGAGTTTTTACTTCTTATACTTTTCTTTTTATTTGATGCTGTTTTAGTTTTTGTTTTACTATTACTATTTTTAGTAGCTTCTTTCTTTTCTTCTTTAACTTCAACTTCAATAGTTTCTTTTTCTTCTTTTTTACTAGGTATTTCTTTTACTTCTTCTTCATTAATTACTTCTGTACTAATTACTTTAGTACCAGCTACAAAATCATGTAAACCACGATTATCGCGTCTTAATACTACCATCAATATAATTATTGACATAACAAGTAATTGTAAGTAACTTATTACCATTGATAAATTATAGTAACTAGTTTTACCAAGTAAATAAACACCACCAATTAAGATAATACTAAATATAATATTATTTAATATAAGTGATCTTACAAAATAATTACCTATATTTAATTCTTTATCTTTATTACTTACTATTCTTAATTTAAGTATCTTTTTACCTATTGTTTGCCCTTTTAAGAAATATTGAATTATTACAAAATAAATAATTAAACTTACAACAGAAATACTACTATTAACAACTTTATATTCTGCTATTTTATAATTTAAGTCAATTACTTTATCTTTATATTCATCAGAATTTGTATCTATATCTCCATTATTAGCATCTTCAATTAACTCAGTATATTCTTCATAATAAGTATTATAATCATCTATATATGGATTAATAGCTTTAATATTAATAAAAGGTGTTACAACTATAGAAACTATTAAAATATCTATTAAGTATGCTATAATTCTTTTTAAACTAGTATCCATCAATCATCACTCCTTCCAAATATTTGTAATAATCTTAAGAATAAATTAATAAAATCTAAATATAATTCTAATGCTCCATATATGGCTAAATTATCTTCTGGTAAGCCACTATTTTCTAAATATTTTATTCTTTGAACATCATGAATAGTATATCCTATAAATATTGCAATAATTATAATTGATAATATTAATTCTAAAGTAGAACTACCAATAAATATATTTATAAGTGATACTATAACTACTGCAATTAAACCAAATAATAAATATATACCCATTTTAGTTAAATCAATTTTTGTTACATAACCAATAAGGGATAATAATGCAAAAAATACAGCAGTTACTAAAAAAACTAAAATGATTGATGAAACACTAAACACTACAAATATTGATGCAAAAGTTAAACCACTTACAAATGAATAAAGCAAGAAACTCGCTTTAGCTGTTGCAGGCTTCATTTTCATTACTCTTGCTGATAAAAATATTACAAGTGCAAATTCAACAACTATTAAAATAATATAAGTCCAATCATTTAAGAAAATATTTTCAAGCATTGTACCACTCATTGATGTCAAATAACCTGTTGCAAATGTTACAAGCAAACCAAAACACATCCATAAAAATGTTTTACTAATTAAATTATTTTTCATATTCCTCCTGATAAAATTATATCATTTTTATTATTATATGTAAATAAATTAGTTTTATTTGTTTCCTAGTAATTTCCTAATAAAAAGACTAGCAGTGCTTATATGCCAGTTCTTTTATAAATTCACAATTCATTTTTTGAAACTTTATATTTCGGTTATTAAACCTAAGTCAATTAACATAATACTAATCAATGATAATGAGTCAAAACATTTATTGTTTTTAAAACATTCTTCTTCTTTTCTATAAATTGTTTCATTAGTCTTTTTAAAATTATTTGTATCATAACTTGAAATATTATAATCTAACATTCTACGGTGCATATTTGTAACTGCCGTTAATATTGTTTTATCATTTATGTCGTTTATAGAACATAATGCCATATTTGATTTTCTTTTACATTCTTTACTAGTATAATATTTTTCTTTCCACTCAATTTTACTAAAGTTAGATAAAATATAACTTTCATGACAAGGATAATTTAATAATAAAATACCATTCATATCATAATCATTATCCATTGAATTAGCAAAACACTCTAAAGCTATCTTATATTGTTCTTCAATTCCTTTATCAGTTTTTTCATCTTTATCCCTATCCCATATTATATATATTGGAGTATTTTTTAAATTTTTCTTAAATTCACTTTTTAATAAATAATATAATTTATCTTTATAATCTTTATCATTTATTATTGATTTTATACTAGAACTATTTGTATTAGCAACTATAACATGGTTATTAGGATTTTCTAAACTTACAAATTCATGTTTAATTGTTTTAGTTCTTTTATAAGAAATATAATTATAATGAAAAACTTTAGTAAAGATATGTTTTAAAAGATAAAATTCATCACTTTCACCTTCAACTACAATTATAATTGTTCCTATTGTTTTATTTTTATTAATCTTTAAATTCTTTGTTGTAACTTGGCATTCCATCAAAAACTCCATTCAAATACATTTTTTCTATATTTTGTGATTCACGAGGAAATTCACTAGAAAATCTTTTGATTAATGTTCCTTTTTTGGAATCAAATTTAAACGAATAAATTTGATCTGGTCTAATAATTGTATTATCTAACAAATTAGTTGAATGAGTTGTAAAAAACATTTGAGAATCTTTACTATTATTAAAAAAGTATCTAATTAATGCTTCTTCTAATTCGTTATGAAGACCACTACTAAATTCATCTACCAAAACCATACAATTATTTTTTGTTGCAAAAGCAATTGGCATAATAGCATTTATAAATGCCTTATTACCAGTTGATTCAAGTTTTAAGGGAATATCAACATCTGTTCCATTTTTTCTTAAGCTAATTCTTTCTTCATATGAATTTGCAAGCAAATTATTTTCTTCTTTATTAAATATGATTTCACTGTTATACCCTAACTTGGAAAATAGTTTATTTAAAAAAGTAGGTTCATTTTCTTTAGCATATTCACCGATAAATTGTTTAGATAGATTATTAGGATTAAATACTTTAATTCTTTTTAAGTCACAATCTATATATACAGAATTTTTTAAAAACTCAAACCATTCATTTAATATTTTATCATTATTAAATTTAGTATTATAATATTCTAATTTTAATAAAGAAAGATTTGGATTTACTTCAACACTATTAGTTTCAATTCCAAAATTAGTTTCACCATTTTCCTTTAATCTATTAAGTTTTAAAATATTGTTAACATAAAGTTTTTCAGAATAAATATTATTGTTATTAAATACTATTTCATACTTTATTACATTATTTAAAACATTAAATGTAAAAACCATAGAATACTTTGTTCCTTTAATATATAATGATTTTTTGGAAGCTATATTTTGTTCTGAATTATCTAATAAAACATCTAATAACAACTTTATGGCTTTTATTACTTGAGTTTTACCAGATGCATTTTCTCCAACAAATAAAGCACCTTTTAGTATTCTGTTAGAACCAACATTTGTATCTTCTAATATTTTATAATTAGTAGCTTTAAAATCAAATGTTGTTTCACCAATAAAAGTTGTATAATCTTTTAATGTTAAACTTGTAAGCATACAATACCTCCTTATTAACATTATATCACAAAATGTAATTTTTTTGCATATTTTTTTAATTAAATGTAATATTTTTACTTTTTTTCTTTATAAAAAATTTATTTAAAAAGAATGACATACTTAAATGTCATTCTTTATACATTAAATCTAAAGTAACAGATGTCTCCATCTTGCATAACATAATCTTTACCTTCAATTCTAAGTTTTCCGGCTTCTTTTACTTTTAATTCAGTTCCATACTTAACTAAATCATCATAGCTCATTACTTCTGCTCTAATAAATCCTCTTTGAAAATCACTATGAATTATACCAGCACAAGCTGGTGCTTCCATGCCACTTTTAAATGTCCAGGCACGAACTTCATCAGCACCTACAGTAAAAAATGTTTTTAAACCAAGAAGGTTATAGCTAGCAAATATTAATTTATCTAAACCACTATTTTTAATTCCCACTGATTCTAAAAATTCTTTTTTTTCATCATCTTCTAAACTAGCAAGGTCCGCTTCGAGTTTGGTGCACATAACTATTACACCAGAGCCTTCTGCCTCGGCATAGTTTTTAACAGCAAGAGAATATTCATTGTCCCCAACAGCTATATCATCTTCTCCCACATTTGCAACATATATAATTGGTTTAATAGTTAAGAAATTAAAGTTTTTAAGTAATTTTAATTCATCCTCATTAAAACTTATTCTTCTTAGTGGAATATTTGCTTCTAAATTATTTTTACATTTATTTAAAACTTCAACTTCTGCCATTAATAATTTATCTTTAGTAGCTTCAGCTTTTTTTTCTACTTTACCTAAACGGTTATTAACAACTTCTAAATCTGCTAAAACAAGTTCAATATTAATTACTTCAATATCACTAACTGGATCAACTTTTCCAGTTACATGAGTAATATTAGGATCGATAAAACATCTAACGACTTCCACAATTGCATCAACTTCTCTTATATGTGATAAAAATTTATTACCTAAACCTTCCCCAGTAGATGCTCCTTTAACAAGTCCCGCAATATCAGTAAATTCAAATGTTGTTGGAATACTTCTTTTAGGATTATATAAATTAGTTAAATAATCTACTCTAGCATCTGGCACAATAACTGTTCCCACATTTGGTTCAATTGTTGCAAATGGATAATTCGCCGCCAAGATGTTTTGTTTAGTAATGGCATTAAAAAGTGTTGATTTACCAACATTAGGAAGTCCAACAATTCCAGCTTTTAAACTCATAATTATTCCCCCATTCTATGGTGCTACACTTGATCCAACACCAAGTGGCATACCTACAATATACCAAACTAATATCATTCCTAAAAATAATGCTAATGTTGCACCTGCAAAAGGAAGTTGATACTTAATTGCAGCTTTTAAAGTAATTGGCTTACTACTTTGATTATAAGTAGCTAAAAATGCTAAATAAACAATAAAATAAGCAAATATTGGAGTTAGACCAATTGATACAGCATTACCAAATCTAAATATAATTTGAGCAAATTCAGGACTAATTCCTGCTTGCATTAGAGTTGGTACAGTTGATGCAAGTGTTGACCAACCACTTATTGGACTAGGTACAACAAATGTAACAATAATAGAAACAATAAATAATAATATACTTATAGGTAATCCACTAAAATTAGAATTATTTATTAAATTAGCCAGTGTTGCAGCAATTACATTGCCAATATTAGTTTCTTTAAAAATATTAATAAATGTTGAAACCGCAAAAATCATAACTAAAATTTTACCAATTCCATTTAAAGAATGTCCCAAAGCATCAACAAATTCTTTATTATTTTTTATTGTCTTAGCCCCAATTCCATAAAATAAACCAAGTAAAACAAATAAAACTGCTACAACAAAGACAAAGCCTTGGGAGAAGAATGAATCATAACTAAATAATTTATCAATATATAATTCTTGCGAATAATCTAGTAAATTACCAGAAAAAGGTAGACCCGGAATAATATTATAAATAAATATTAATAAATATATTAATCCAGCTCCTAAAGAAAATATTAATCCCCGCATTTTCTTTTTAGTAATAACTAATTCTTCTTCAATATCTTCCTCAGGAAATTCATATTTAGGCATTCTTTTAGCCATATAATTTTCAACTATATTACTAATAATCAAACTAAGCAATATTATACCTACAAGCATAATAAAGATATAACCAAAAGATGAAATAGTATAACCACTATCAAATATATATGCATTAACTAATGTATAATCAAGTAAGCTTGAATCTATACTTGTTAAAAATATACTTAAGGCACTACCACAAGTAAGTGATGCAAAAGATGTAATTATCCCAAGCATAGGATTTCTTTTACCATACAAAAAAAGTAATGCTCCAAGTGGGATAAAGATAATATAAGCAAGATCTCCCATAATACTTGCAAGTATACATATTAAAACCCATACATAAGTAACAGTAGTTTTCTTAGATTTTTTAGTAAGCATTGTAATAACAGTTTTTAAAAAACCACTTTTAACCATTATACCAATACCAAGTAATATAATAATTAAATGGGATAATACTACAAAATTAGCAAAATTAGCTACAGTAGTAGTAAATATATACTTTAAACCACTTAAATTAAATAAAGAAGTTACAGCTTCTGTAGTAACTACATATTCTCCAGTTAATGTTGAAACTCTATTATAAGTTGCTTGAACATCAAAAAAACTTAAAATCCCACTTAGTACTATAGTAACAAAACAAAGTACTAAAAGCATCATCACTGGATGCAACCCAATTTTTTCTTTAGTTCGATGTTTTTTCATTCTTAATCACCTTTTTAAGTTTTCGCATAAACTCTAATCTATCCATAAGTATTTCTCTACCACAGTTATTACATTTAATCTTAACATCCGCTCCATTTCTTGTAATAGTCCATAAATTAGTACCACAAGCATGATTCTTTTTCATAATAACTTCATCATTTAAATTAAAATCAATTATATTCATTATTCATCCTCAAACTTAATATTCATTTTTTCAAGTATTTCTTCTAATTCTTCTATACCATCAAAATATATTTCAATCTTATTTTTACTTACTCTTACCTTTTGATTTAATTTATCCATTATTACATTTTCATACATTCTATACTTAGTATCAAT
>CALVYM010000043.1 GCA_944372205.1 uncultured Bacilli bacterium | reverse complement strand
TAGTTTTTTTAAATAATTTATGGTATATTATTAATAGAGGTGATATATTTTGAAAATAAGTATTCGTGGTGACAAAATAACAGTTACCAAAGCAATTAAAGAATACATAACAGAAAAATTAGGCAGACTTGATAAGTATTTTGAAAAACCAAAGGAAATTGAATGTAAGGTTCTTATAAAAGTTAAGAATCAAAATCAAAGTATTGAAGTTACTGTTCCAACTTCTAAATTCACATTAAGAGCCGAAGAAAGACATCAAGATTTATATGCCGCAACAGATTTAGTTATTGATAAACTTGAAGGACAAATTAGAAAAAACAAGGCTAAATTAGAAAAACAATATCGTGATGTACCAAAATTTGAAATGAATTTTGATTATGATGCAATTGATGAAGAAGAAGAAAAAATAGTTAAAAGAAAAAATATTGATATGAAACCTATGGGAGAAGAAGAAGCAATATTACAAATTGAACTTTTAAATCATGATTTCTTTGTCTTTAAAAACATTGATGAAGATTGTGTATCTGTTTTATACAAAAGAAAAGATGGCAGTTACGGTATAATTAATGTAAAATAATATTAGAAGCTTAAATGCTTCTTTATTTTTAATTTTTATTATGTTAATATATTATAAAGAGAGTGTGTGATATGAAAAAGAAAATAGATATCGAGGATACAAAAACTAAAGTTATTATTTTAATAATAAGCATTGCATTAATTATTGCAATAGTATCAATTACGTCTTATCACTTTATGATTAAGTCAAAATTACCAATATCTAATGCATCTAAGGAAGAAATAGAGGATATTGAAGAAATAAAATTACCTGAAGGTATGCTTTATCATATAGTATATTTAACAAATAATATTAATAATATTACTTATGATATTTTAATAGATGAAAATTATAATATAAGTATGACATCAAAAGTTGATTCAAAGGAATCAATTTTAAATGATAAACATACACAAGTAGATTTTTTAGATAATAATCAAAAAGAATGGTTAATTAATTATTTAAATAATTTGGATTATCCTCACAATTTAGATGAAGAAATAAAATTAAAAAATAGTAGTTATATAATAAGTAATTATGAATTAGAAAAAAGATTAATTAATGTTGAAAGTGAAAATTATTTATTAGATATTATTATCAATAGTTTGATAACAAAAAATGCCACATATTATGATTATTTAATGAAAGATAATAATGTAACTAACTATATAATTGATACTAATTATCAAAAATTAGATATCAATGATACTAAAGTAATAGATTTATATAATAAAATAGTTCCGGTGAGAACTTTAGAAAATCATTTAAATGATGAAGTTTATGATTCATATAAAATTAATGAATTATCTAATAATACTATAATATCTTTAACGTTAAATAGTTTTTCTATAGAAGAAATGTTTTATAATTGTATAGATGATGATGAGAATTTAACAAAAATTTGTTTTGTAGATAATAATTTATTTGATGAAAAATTAAAAAATATATTTGGAAATATTTCGTATGATATATCAATATATAATGGTTATGACACTTCACTTTCTTGCTGTTTTGGATATGATAAAGAAAGGAATCAATTATTCATAAATCATTTCAGTGGCGACGAACTAGATGATTGTTTGTTTACAAATATTGAATATGCTTATCAAATTGAAGATAAACTAATTATTATTGAAAAAACTTTATACTATATATTATATGATTCAAATCATCCGGATTATGGTACGGAAGAATACTATCAACAATCTTTAGAAGAAGCCGGTGTTTATGAAAGTATAGATAAAAAGATTTTAATACCGACCTTAGATATTAGCCTAGATGATTATGAAGATGTTTTAAATGAATTAGAACCATTTGTTACTTATTATGCCCATACATTTACTTTAAGTGATGATGGAAATTATTATTATACAGATATTGATAGACTGAATTAAAATAAATTAATCAATAAGAGTTTAAAACTCTTATTTTTTTTGATATAATAAATGCTGAGGTGGAAAATGAAATTTTTAAAGAAGTTATTAGATAGTGAATATAAAGAATTAAGTCGATTTGAAAGTATTGCTAAAGAAATTGAAGCAATGGAATCAGAAATTCAAAAATTAAGTGATACAGAACTTAAAGAAAAAACTATTGAATTTAAAGCAGAACTTGAAACAGGTAAAACTCTAGAAGATATAATAGTTCCAGCATTTGCAGTTGCCAGAGAAGCAGCTTTTAGAGCAATTGGTGAAAAGCCATTTCATGTCCAAATTCTTGGTGGTTTAGCAATACACTATGGTAATATTGCAGAAATGAAAACTGGTGAAGGTAAAACCCTAACCACAGTCTTGCCGGCTTACCTAAATGCTCTTGAAGGAAAAGGCGTTCATGTTGTAACAACCAATGAATATTTATCCCAAAGAAATGCAGAGTGGATGGGACCAATTTATGAAATGCTTGGTATTACTGTTGGTGTTAACCTTCGGGAACTTAGTCCCAAAGAAAAACAAGATGCTTATAATGCTGATATAACTTATTCAACAAACAATGAAATTGGTTTTGATTATCTACGTGATAATATGGTAGTAAAAAAAGAAAATCGTGTGCAAAGAGGATTGAATTTTTGTATCATCGATGAAGTTGACTCTATTTTAATTGATGAAGCTAGAACTCCATTAATTATCAGTGGTGGTAGATTTAATTCTAATAATTTATATATTGATGCTGACCGTGTTGCTAAAAAATTAAAAGAAGATACTGATTATACAATTGATTTAAAAACTAAAAATGTATCATTAACCGAAGAAGGAAGTAAACGCGTAGAAAAAATACTTAATATTAAAAACCTTTATGATTTAGATAACACAGTTTTAGTACATCACATTAATCAAGCATTAAAAGCTAATTATGGTTTTAAAAAAGATATTGATTATGTTGTAGAAAATGATGCTGTTATTATTGTTGATCAATTTACAGGTCGTCTTATGCATGGTAGACAATACTCAGAAGGTTTACATCAAGCAATTGAAGCCAAAGAAGGCGTAACAATTAATACTGAAACTAAAACAATGGCAACAATTACCTTTCAAAATCTATTTAGAATGTATAATAAACTAGCTGGTATGACTGGTACTGCTAAAACTGAAGAAGAAGAATTTAGAAATATATATAATATGTATGTAATTGAAATTCCAACCAATAAACCTGTAATTAGAGAAGACTTGGCAGATTTACTTTATCCTACAGAAAAAGGAAAATATGAAGCAATAATTAATTGTGTAAAAGAAATTCATAGTATTGGTAGACCAATTCTTATTGGTACCATATCTGTTGAATCAAATGAAAGATTAAGTAAATTATTAACTAAAAACAAATTGCCACATGAAGTATTAAATGCTAAAAATCATGAACGCGAAGCAGAAATAATTGCTCATGCTGGTGAAAAAGGTGCTATTACTTTAGCAACTAACATGGCAGGTCGGGGAACCGACATAAAATTAGGTGAAGGTGTTCGTGAACTCGGAGGTCTTTATGTAATTGGTACTGAAAGACATGAATCTCGCCGTATTGACAACCAACTTCGAGGTCGGGCAGGTCGTCAAGGAGACCCAGGAACCACTCAATTCTTTGTATCATTTGATGATGATTTAATGCGTCGTTTTGGAACTGAAAGAATTCAAAATATGTTAACTGGTCTAGGTCTTGAAGAAACTCAAGCAATCCGTTCTAAAACCCTAACTAAATCAATTGAATCTGCACAAAAGAAAGTTGAAGGAAATAACTATGATTATCGTAAAAGTCTTCTTGATTTTGATAATGTTTTAAACGAACAAAGAGAAATCATTTATTCAAGACGTAATGAAATATTAGAAGAAGAATCTATACATGATAAAGTAATTGAAACATTTAGAAATACTATTAGAAATTTAGTAGAATCACATATTCCCCCAGAAAATTATCTAACAGAACATGATTTATCTGAAATAGTAGAATATGTAAATACAAATTTCTTAAAAAATCAAAACCTAAATGTTAAAGATATAGAAAACTTAAAAGAACAAGAAGTAGTTGATTATATTTTCGATTTAGTAATTAAAGATTATGAAAAGAAAATGATATCCCAACCATTAATGAATGAATTTGAAAAAGCAATATCTCTTCGGGTAATTGATTCTAATTGGGTAGAACACATGAGTGCAATGGAACACTTAAAAGAAGGTGTTGGCCTTAGAGGTTATGCTCAAAGTAATCCTGTTCAAGTATATACAATGGAAGGATACGAAATGTTTGAAAATCTTCTTAATAAGATTGATAATGATATCGCAACATTCTTACTTAAAGCAGAAGTAAGACAAAATACTGAAAGAAAACAAACTTTACAAGGTCAAGCAAATGACGGTAAAGAAAAAGTCAAAGCTCAACCTAAAAGAGTTGCAGCTAAAATAGGTAGAAATGATCCTTGCATCTGCGGATCGGGCAAAAAGTACAAAAATTGCTGCGGTAAGAACGCATAATTAAAAGAATTTTTTGTTCGTTTTTGGCCAAAAACCTATACATTATTAAAGTTATATAGTAAAATAGATGTAATAACAAAAAAAGTTAATTTACATCTTTTTTTATTAATTTTTTTGAAGGAGAAACTAATGAATAATAAATTAATTGGTACTGAAAAAAATATTATATTTTATAATGATGAAGATGGTAATACTCAAATTGAAGTATTACTTGAAAATGAAGATGTTTGGCTAAATGCCGAAGCTTTAGCAATGCTTTTTAATGTTAAAAGACCGGCGATAACGAAACATATAAATAATATATATAAAGACGGTGAACTCGAAGAAAATATCACATGTTCCAAAATGGAACATATGGGTAATGCTGGGAAGCAACATTACAGTACAAAATATTATAATCTTGATATGATTATTTCTATAGGTTTTAGAGTTAATTCTAAAAAAGCTATTAAATTTAGAACATGGTCAAATAAAATAATTAAAGATTATATGGTACAGGGATTCGCTTTAAACGATGAAAGGTTTATGAAAGCCAGAAGATCTGATCAAGAATATTTTCAAAGATTACTTGAAAGAATTAAATTAATTCGCACAAGTGAAAGAATGTTTTATCAAAAGATTACTGATATTTTTGCAGAATGTTCAATAGATTATAATAAAGATAGTGATACAGCTATAACTTTTTATAAAACTATTCAAAATAAATTTCATTATGCTATAACAGGCATGACTGCTGCTGAAATTATCTATAATAGAGTAGATGCTAATAAGGATAATATGGGACTCACATCTTGGGAAAATTCTCCAGATGGTAAAATACTAAAATCAGATATAATTATTGCTAAAAATTATTTAGATGAAAAAGAAATTAAAAACTTAAATAATTTAGTAAATTTATTTTTAGATATTGCACAGAACAACGCCGAAAGAAATATCCCAATGTATATGAATGATTGGAAAAATGAAGTTGAAAATGCTTTAAAATTATTTCATTACAATGTGCTTGAGGATAAGGGTAAAATATCTCATAAACAAGCCATTAAAAAGGCCGAAGAAGAATACGAAAAATATAAAGTAATTCAAGATAAAAATTATGTTTCAGACTTTGATAAACTAATAATAGAGGCAAAAAATATAGAAAACAAATAAAATGATTAAATAAAATATTAACAATTAAATTGGCATATGTTTATAAATATTATATAATTATATTGGATGTGATAATTATGAACTTAAAAGTTGGTCAAAATATTATACCTTCAATAAATTTTATTGCTGCATCTATGCCGGAGGATATAACAGATTTAGAAAAAGTAAGATATATTTATATTAATTTAGGTAAATTATTTAGTTATGATTATAGAGTAGTAAGAGATGAATCAGTTATATCAAAGCAAATTGATTATGCTAGTAATGAAATAAATAGATATCAAACTTGTTATCAAATAAGTGAAATACTTACCATATTAATTAATGGTTTAGTACCAACCTCTCATGCCAAAATAGTAGAAAGAAAAATAAATGGTAGAAGTTTTAATAAAGAACATATAGCAACTGAAGTAACATTTAAAGATAATTTAAAAATACTTCTTGATTTAACCCTTGATTTATCCAATATTCAAGCAGGACTTAGAACTAAAGAATTTGGTTTTACTACTAATATTAATAATGACTATGATATTATTTCTTTAAGAGAATGTGAAGAAATGGATGAAAAACTAGGATTTATTGCTGATAAATATACTGATGATTATATAAATGAATTTAAAAATACTTTAAAAAAAGCAAATTTTAGTGGTAAAACTAAATCAGAAATATTGGATTTTAAAATAAGAAAGATAAAAGAATCATTAGCTAAAGACTTTAAAGGAGAACATGAAGCTATAAGATATATTAATACTTTATTTAATAAAATATTAACAAATGAAGAATTAAGTATATTAAAACAATTTAATTTATCTTATGAAAATACTGATGAATTAAATTTTATGGCTATATTTTCTTTTAATGAATTAGGTTTATATTACAGTTATTCTAATGAACTAGGATTTAATAAAATTAATGAATCAACAATTGAAAATTTACTTAAAAGTGGTTGGAAAACAAATAGTAATTCAATTCAATCAATATTTGATAAGGAAACAAATAAAAACAAAAGATAAAACTTATTATAGATATACATATTAAAATATGATAGAATTAATTTGTAATTATTAAAAAATTATGGAGGTCTATATGAAAGAAAAAATATTACCAATAATTATATCAGTTTTATTTGCTTTACTTTTGTGGTACTTTTTATTGCCACCATTAAATATAACTAGTCCAACATTTTGGGTATATTTATTTACCGTTTCTATATTTGTATTAATAATATTCTTTGTTACAGGATTAAATAAAGAAATTACTTTAAGAAGAATCAATGCTATTAATATTCCTAAATATTTTAATATATCTATTATTACTGGAGTTGCTATAATATTAGTTATTTTAGTTATTAATATTTGTGTATCTCCAATATTTAATGCAAGTAAATATGCAACTAGGATTTATGTTGATGAAACAAATAGTTTTACCGAAGATGTAGCACCAGTTGATTTTTCCAAAATTCCTTTGCTTGATAAAGAAAGTAGTCAAAAACTAGGAGATAGAGTTATGGGAGAAGCTACTGAATGGGTAAGCCAATTTTATGTCAGTAATTTATATACTCAAATTAATTATAATGATAAGATAATTCGAGTAACTCCAATAGAATATGATGGTATAATTAAATATTTTACTAATCGGCGTGATGGTATTAAAGGCTATATTACTGTTGATTCAACTAATGGCGATGCTGAACTTGTAACAATGGATAAAGGTATGCATTATATGCCAAGTGCTTACTTTTTTGAAAATTTATATCGTAAGTTAAGAATAAGTTATCCAACCACCATATTTGCGGAAGCTACATTTGAAATTGATAATGATGGTAATCCATATTGGATAGTACCAACGATTAAATATAAAGGTATTGGTATGCGAAAAGAAGTTTCTGGTGTTGTTATTCTTGATGCAATCACTGGAAAATCTACCAAATATTCCATCGGAGAAATACCTTCTTGGGTAGATCATGCATACCCATCAGACTTAATAATTGAGCAACTTGATAATTGGGGAGAATATAAAGAAGGTTTTATTAATTCTATTTTTGGTCAAAAAAATGTAACAGTAACAACCGAAGGCTATAATTATTTAGTAATGAATGATGATGTCTATTTATATACTGGTATAACTTCTGTTTCCAATGATGAATCAATATTAGGATTTGTTATGGTTAATCTAAGAACCAAAGAAACTCACTATTATAGTGCTCCTGGTGCTAAAGAATATAGTGCAATGGCCTCAGCTGAAGGTTTAGTACAAGAAAAAGAATATGTAGCATCATTCCCGCTTTTAGTTAATTTAAATAATAAGCCTACTTATTTAATGAGCTTAAAAGATAATGCGGGTTTAGTTAAAATGTATGCTTTTGTTGATGTTGAAGATTATCAAAAAGTTGTAGTTAGTGATGCATCTTTAGGTATTGAAGCCGCAGCTGAAGCTTACCTTAATGAAGTAGAAAGTGAATATGATGCCTCAAATTTAGTAGAAGCAACCATTAAAATTAGAGATATAACTAATGCAGTAATTGAAGGTAACACATATTACTACATAACTGATAGTGAAAATAAAAGATATACCACATCAATTAAAAATGGTCAAAATATTTTACCATTTCTAAAAAATGGGGATGTAGTAAATATTGCATATTCAAAAGGTAATATAAATCAAATAACGACAATTAGTTTAAATGAAGAATAAATATTATTAATTTAAGAAAGAAGGTAATTATGAAGAAGTTTTTAAAATGTCCAATCTGTGGCAAAATAGTTGAAGTAATTAATGACACTAATGTACCATTAATTTGTTGTGGAAAACAAATGGAAGAGTTAAAGGCTAACACTACAGATGCCGCAGTGGAAAAACATGTTCCAGTTATTGCTGAAAATGAAAATTTAGTAACAATAACAGTAGGAGAAACTATCCATCCTATGACTGAGGAACACTATATTATGTGGATTCATGTATTTACAAATAATTGTGAATATCAAATTGATTTAAAACCCAATGATAACCCAAGCATTACTTTCACTAAATCTGATAATGAAGAAGTATTAGAAGTATATGCTTATTGTAATCTACATGGACTTTGGAAAAAATAATGTTGATAACTTAAATGTTACCAACATTTTTTGTCGAATTATGTCGATTGGTGTCTAGTTTTGTCGAAACGCTTGCAAAAGGCAAAATAAAAGCTATAATAAATAACCGTTACCCCAATAAATATTAAATATTAAATAATTAATCATTTTAACACTTCCTTTCTTGAGACTTTAGCACATATTTGATTTCAGGGGTAACTATTGTAAAATAGTTTTCAAATATGTGCTTTTTTCTTGAATAAAAATAACTTTTATGCTAATTTATTAATAGGAGTTGTTTGTATGAATTGTCCAAATTGTGGAAAAGAATTAAATGAAAAATTTTGTAGTAACTGTGGTTATGAAAGAAAGGATAAACCAACAAGAGAAGAATTATTAAAAGCTTACGCCGGTGAAAATGCTAGCAAGGTTTATAATCGTAATTGGAACTGGAGTGCCTTCTTTTTTGGGCCTGTATATTATTTATATAGAAAATTATGGTTAGAAGCAATATTATTCTGGATAGCAAGTGGTGTAATAAATTTCTTTTTTACGGATTTAATAAATGCTATATTATCTTTTATTTTATTAATTATTTGTGCTACGATATTTAGCAAATTATATACTAAAAAAGCTAATCAAAAAATTGATATAATTTTATCGCAAAATCTAGAACGTAATCAAATGTTACTTGAATGTCAAAAACAAGGACAAACTGCCACATGGGTAGCTGCAGTCTTTGGTGTGATTTATGGAATTCAAATTATTATATCTGTTATATCTTTAGTATTTTTTACAACAGTTTTTCCTATTATTGGAACTGATTTAGATATGAATATTTGCCAAAATATCTGCCTTTATGGCGAAGTTTCAAAAGTTACAGATTCTGGAATATGTTATTGTCAAGACGGATCTGTTATAAATCCAAACTCATGGAGCGATAATTAATGTTGATAACTTAAATGTTACCAACATTTTTCACGCCGAATTTTGTCGATGCATGTCTAGTTTTGTCGAAGTGCTTGCAAATAAAAAAATAACAGTTATAATAAATAACCGTTACCTGTGTTTGGGCGGCGTCGTGTTATCCATCTTCTATTTCTCCTTCAGAGGTTTTGGAAGGTTATCCTGTAAAGGAGGGTGATGCTATGAACGAAGAAATATTTCTTTAAGTAATAATAATTTTAGTTATTG
>CALVYM010000042.1 GCA_944372205.1 uncultured Bacilli bacterium | reverse complement strand
GTAATTCCTAATAAAATTATACAAATTATCGGAACAATTATCTTTTTCATGATTACCACCTATAATAATAATACCAAAAAAAAATAAAGTAAACAATTGTTACTTCATATTTTTTACTTTTTGTGTCAATCTAGATTTTTCACGATCAGCAGTGTTTTTCTTAACTAAACCTTTACTAACTGCTTTATCCATATATTTTTGAAAGTCTTTAAGCAATTTATCTGCATTTTCTTTATTATTAGCAGCGATTTCTTTTTCACAGTTTTTAATAAGGTTATGTACACGCATTTTAAGTTCATGATTGTTATCTGTTTTTTTAGCTATAACTTTAATTGCTTTTTTTGAACTTTTAATATTTGCCATAATTCGCTCCCTTCTTGTTTTCTTCATTATTTTATCAAATATTAGGGCTTTTAGCAAGTAAATATTAAAAAAAATGCGATATATTCCTTATTTCGACATATTATTTACTATAAATATAGTATGATATTCTAGGGATGATTATGAAAGTAAAATTAAAAGGAAGAAAAAAAGTACAAATCTGGGGCATTAAAATACTAGGAGTAATAATTGTAATAATATCTTCATTTATACTCTCGTTTAAGTTATTATTTGATAAAATTGATTTAAAGATGAATAATACTACTTATTTAAATTATTTAGTTAATACATCTTTTGGCTACTATAATATGGCTGATATTACTAATTTATCAAGTACAGAATTTTTACTTAAATATTCTTTTGGTATTAAAGAATTTAATAGTGGAATAAAAGATATAAATATAAGTGCTCCAGTAAATTCTGAGATTGAAATTGATAGTAATACTAATGATGAACCAATAGTTTATATTTATAACTCCCATCAAACAGAAAGTTATGTTAAAGAATTTGCGGAAGAATTTAATATTAATAATACCGTTTATTTAGGAAGTTATATTTTAAAAGAGTATTTAAATGATTTAGGTATTAATGCTTTAGTTGAGGATAATAGTATTGTTGATGTTTTAAATACTAATGGTTGGAAATACGGTAGTAGTTATAAAGCTAGTAGAATTTTAATGGAACAAGCCAAAAAAGATCATCCTAGTTTAATGTTTTTTATTGATCTTCATCGGGATGCCGGAAGTTATGAGAAAACTACTACAGAAATTGATGGTATAAAATATGCTAAAATGATGTTTGTAGTTGGTCTAAAACATGAAAATTATAAACCTAATTTAGATTTAGCTAATGCTTTAAATGAAAAACTAAAAGCAATTGATCCTAGTTTATCAAGAGGAGTACTCCAAAAAGATAATGCTGGTGCTAATGGTATATATAATCAAGATTTTAATCCTAATACTATTTTGATTGAAGTAGGTGGTCAATATAATTATATTGCAGAAGTAAATAATTCATTAAAAGTTTTTGCAAATGTCTTGCATGATTATTTGAAAGGAGAACTATGAAAAAAAAGAAAAATTGGTTTTTAAGATTACTGCTGATTTTATTTATTGTTTTTATTGGATTATATATTGCATCAATTAGTGGTTATTATGAGGCAACACTTGGTAATAAAGTTGCTTTAACGGATGAAGCTATTAAAAGATTTGAACAGGATGTAATCGAAGGTAAAATGGTTGATGTTGAGAATTATATTTTAGAAGAAAGAGTTGATTATAGTAATACCTTTACTGATGCTGCGGATAAAATAACTGAATCAACACAAAAAGTATTATCTGAAGGTATCACAGGCATTTGGGATGCAATAAAAGTTTTATTTTTCTAAGTTTTCTGTTATAATATTTGCAGGTGAGTTTATGCAAGATGTCAAGATTAGAAATTTTTCAATTATTGCTCATATAGATCATGGTAAAAGTACTCTAGCAGATCGCATTTTAGAAATAACTAATGCAGTATCAAAAAGAGAGATGAAAGACCAACTTTTAGATAGCATGGATTTAGAAAGAGAACGAGGTATAACAATTAAACTTAATGCTGTAAGGCTAAATTATAAAGGTTATACTCTTAATTTAATTGATACACCAGGCCATGTCGATTTTTCTTATGAAGTATCAAGAAGTCTAGCTGCTTGTGAAGGGGCCCTTTTAGTTGTTGATGCCGCTCAAGGAATTGAAGCTCAAACTCTAGCCAACCTATATCTTGCTATGGATAATGATTTAACTATTATTCCCGTTATTAATAAAATAGATTTAC
This sequence comes from uncultured Bacilli bacterium, assembly GCA_944372205.1. Lineage (GTDB taxonomy): Bacteria > Bacillota_I > Bacilli_A > RF39 > UBA660 > Onthocola_B. Next base: position 7,738 of record CALVYM010000042.1, on the reverse strand, counting down.
CAAACGCCGATATTCCAAAGGTAAAAAAAGAATTAATTGAAGTCCTTGGATTTCGTGATGAAGATATAATTTTATGTAGTGCTAAAACTGGCGAAGGAATAACTGAGATAATAGATGCTGTTATAAATAAGATACCAGCCCCTAAAGTTAATATAAATTTGCCAACTAGAGCTTTGATATTCGATTCATTTTTTGATTCTTATCGTGGCGTAGTTTTACTAGTTAAATTAATTGATGGTAAAATCAAAATTGGGGATAAAATCAAAATGATGGCAACTACTAGTATTTATGAAGTAACAGAACTGGGAGTACATAGTCCTAAAATAGAAAAATTAGATGAACTTAAAAGTGGTGAAGTAGGTTTTATTTGTGCTTCAATTAAAGATATATCTTCTATTGCTGTTGGAGATACTATAACTTTAGTAAGTAATCCCGCAAGTACGCCAATAAAAGGCTATAAAAAAGTTCAACCCATGGTTTTTTCGGGAATATTTCCGATTGAAGCTAGCAAATTTGATGAATTAAAAGAAGCTTTAAATAAATTAAAATTAAATGATGCTTCTTTAGTTTTTGAACCAGAAAATAGTGTTGCCTTAGGTTTTGGTTTTCGTATTGGTTTTTTAGGACTTCTACATATGGATGTAATAATCACTCGTATTGAAAGAGAATTTAATATTGGTATTATTGCAACTAGCCCTAGTGTAGTTTATCATGTAACTTTAACTAGTGGGGAGGTTATTGATATCGATTCTCCAAATAAGATGCCTGATAAATCCAAAATTATTGATATAGAAGAACCATATATTTATACTAGCATTATTAGTCCAAGTGAATATGTAGGTCCAATTATGGAATTATGTCAAAACAAAAGAGGAATTTATAAAAGTTTAGAATATATTGATGAAAAAAGAGTAAATATTCATTATGAAATACCACTATCGGAAATAGTTTATGATTTTTATGATAAACTTAAAAGCATTTCCAAAGGCTATGCTTCATTTGACTATGAACTCTGCGGCTATAAATCTAGTAATTTAGTTAAAATGGATATAATGTTAAATGGTGAAGTAGTTGATGCTTTAAGTGTTATTGTTCATAAAGACTTTGCTTATACTAAAGGTAGAGCAATTGTTGGTAAATTAAAAGAAATTATACCTCGTCAGATGTTTCAAATTCCTATTCAAGCAAGTATTAATTCTAAAGTTATAGCTAGAGAAACTATAAGTGCCATGCGGAAAAATGTTTTAGCTAAATGTTATGGTGGCGATGTATCTCGTAAAAGAAAATTATTAGAAAAGCAAAAGGAAGGAAAAAAGCGGATGAAAGTTGTAGGTTCGGTTGAAGTGCCAAAGGATGCTTTCTTAGCAGTTTTAAGTGGTGATGAAAGATAATGAAAATATATACAATTGAGCAAGCAAATAGTGAGGATTTAATTATAATTGCTAAACATTTTTTAGATAGTGATTTATCCCTTCGCTCCTTCGCAAATTTATATTGTCATTTTTCCTATATAACTTTGCGAGATAAATTCTTAAAAATATTACCTGATTTCAACTACTTTTTATATAAAAAAATAGTTGAAAAATTACAAACCAAAAAAACCAAAAATATAAATAGTGATAGTGAAGGTATAAAAAGAGTTTTAAAGGCCGTTGTTATGCTATTAGAAGAAGATTTAACTGTTGTAGAGATTGCTGATGCACTAAATTCTACAGAAATGACTATTTATCGTGATTTAACTGTAAGGTTAATGCAAATTGAAGATATAGATATTAATTTAAAAAAGCAAGTATTAGAAAAATTACAAGAACATAGTAGAGCAAATTTAGTAAAAAAGGGGAGATAATATGGCTAAATCTGTTTATATACACATTCCATTTTGTAAAAGCATTTGTTCTTATTGTGACTTTTGTAAGTTTTTATACAATGAAAAATGGGTTGGAGCTTATCTTACCGCTTTAAAGCGAGAAATTAAAGATCGTTATATGGATGATGAGATAGCAACAATCTATATCGGCGGAGGAACTCCTTCAGCTTTAAGTATTGAAGAAATCAAAAGACTTATGGAAATAATAAGTGTCTTTAAGACAGATTCTTTAGAGGAATTTACTTTTGAATGCAATTTAAGTGATATAAATAAAGAACTACTCCTACTTCTTAAATACTATAAAGTAAATAGACTTAGTATTGGTATTGAATCATTTAATAAAAAAAATTTAGAATTTATGGAGCGTGGTGCTGATTATAAAGAGACTAAAGAAAAAATCAAACTATGTCGGGATTATGGCTTTAATAATATTAATATTGATTTAATGTATGCAATTCCTGGTGAAACCTTAAAAGACTTAAAGAAAGATTTAGATTTATTTATGAGTCTAAATCCTACTCACATTAGTACTTATAGTCTTATAATTGAAGAGCATACTAAACTTGATAATATAAAAGCTCAAGTTATCGCCGAAGAATTAGATTATGAAATGTTTAAATTAATAGAAAAAAGGCTTAAAAATAGCAATCACTATGAAGTAAGTAATTTTGCTATTAAAGGTTATGAATCAAAGCATAATTTAGTATATTGGAATAATCTAGAATACTATGGCTTTGGTCTTGGAGCTTCAGGATATATTGATGATATAAGATATGAAAATACTAAAAATTTAAAAGAATATTTACTTGGTAATTATGTAAAAAATAAAGAAATATTAGGTAAAAAAGAAAAAATGGATTATGAAATAATGCTAGGTTTAAGAAAACTTAATGGTATAAATATAAAAGAATTTAAGGATAAGTATAATGAAGATATAGAAAGTGTTTATAACTTAGTACCACTTTATAAAAATAAAGATTTAATAAAGAAAAAAGGTTATATTTATATTAATCCTAGTAAAATATATATTATGAATGAAATATTAATTAAAATAATTTAAAAGATTATTTAAAATAAAATTGACCACACTATAAATGGTGATAAATGTGTTAGAAGATTTAAATATAGTAAATGGAAAACTTTCTCCAGAATTTGATATTTATAATAATATTTATTCTGTAAGTATCAAAGAAGAAGTTGATGAACTAGTAATTGATTATAAAGTAACTGATGGTTATGTTGTTAATATTATTGATAATCATGATTTAGTTCCTGGAGAACAGGTTGTATATATTCAAGTAATTAAGGATGATGAAATAAATACTTATACTTTACTTGTTAATAAGGAGAGTAGTGAGACCGTAATAAATTATGATTATTTATTAGAGCCTTTAGAAGTAGAAGAAAAATTACCAGAATATGTTGCTCCTTTAATCGGAGGTATATGTTTTTTTGTTATACTATGCACATTTTTACTTCTTTTTAAAAGAAAAAAGAAACATAAAAAAACGACGGGATAAGAACCCGTCTTATATATCATCAAAGCAAATCCGCTTTGATACTTTTATTATATGTATTAAAAATAAGATTATACACAAAAAACTGCATTAAGCAGCTTTTTTATTTAAAGTTCTCGCTTCTCTAGCACTTATGATAACTTTTTCTCCATTAATAGTTTTCTTTTGTAAATTTGGTTTTTGTTTCATTTTAGTTGCTCTTAAAGAATGCGATCTTCTATTTCCTGTTAAAGGTTTTTTAACTGTTACTTTAGTAGCCATAATTTGCCTCCTTTTTTCTACTTCAAAATTATACCTAAATATCAAACATTTGTCAATCACTAAACGAAATTTCACATCTAGATAGTTTTTGATATATACCTTTTATTTTCTTCCTTTTAAATCCTGTAAATATTAAATCATAAATAACTTCCCAAACAACCACCCATCCGGCGATTAAAAATAGTTCACTTAATAAATCAATAAATGTTTCAGATAATAATATACAAATAATACCTAATAGAAGTAAAATAATTCTTAAATAATCATCATATTTATCAATTATATGATATTGTTTTAATTTTTCTTCATAATATTGATGAATTAAATTACTAACCATTTCCTTTTCATTCTTATTTAGTTTACTATTAATATTGAGAATTATTTTTCTTTTACTAGGTATTAACTTTGCACATTCCATAATATATTCATCTAAATCTTTATTTATGTGCTTTCCATTAAATTTATTTTCTAATTCTTCTAATTTGTTAATATCTATATTTATCATTTTATCACCCAATAAAATTATAGCATGAAATATAACTTTTGATAAGACTTTGGAAATTAAAGTAAAATAAATGTAAGTGAAATTTATAAAGATTACTAAAAAAGAACCTTCTTTATAGGCTTTCCGTCAGAAATTTAGTACAGTCTTGGTAGGTGGTGATACTTCTTGAAATTATTTAAAATATATTGTCATCAACCAAAATTACGAAAAAATCGTAATTTTGGTTGATTTTTTCTTTTGTTTGGTATATATTATATATGAGGGGATATTTATGTTAGTTAATTTTAAAATTAAAAATTTTAAGACATTTAAAGAAGAAACAGAGTTTTCATTTGAAAGAGGACAAAAAAGAGAATTAAGTTATCATATTATTCATACAGATAATTATGAACTTTTGCCAGTGAAAGCTATTTATGGTAGTAATGCTTGTGGTAAGACTAATTTATTATTAGCCATACAAGGATTAAAAAATTTTATAATAAGGAAAAGTATTCGCCAAAAAAAGGATGATTATATTGGCTTGTGTTCTAATTTTGATAATTATGAAGACCCAATAGAAATATCTATTACTTTTATTTGTGATAATAAAGAATATTATTATTACATATCATTTGTTAATTATTTTAAAGAAATGGAAAGTAAGATTATAAAAGAAACATTAAAAGAAAATAATGAAATGATTTTCGATAGGACGAATAATAAACTAGAATTTTCTAGTGATGAAAAAATAATTAAGGAACACTATAAAAGATTTTTAGATAATAATCTAAAAAAAGAAATGACTAAAATGATTGAAGAAAATATAAAACCAACTGATACTTTTACAAGTTGGTATTCTAATATTGATAATAAATTATGCGAAAAAATAATAACTTATTTTTCTAATATTACAACTATTATTGATTTAGAAAAATTTAATATTAATAGTTATATTAAATTTGTTGATAAGAATAAAACTTATCAAGATAGAAATGTTGATAAATTATTAAAAGAATTAAATGTAGATAAAGAAAAAATATTATTTGAGTATACAGAAGACGGAAAGATAAATAATTATGTATTTTATAAAACTGATTCTAAAGATATAAATATTGTAGCTCCAGTTAATTCTATTGAATCTAAAGGAACAGTTAAATTAATTGATTTGCTTTATCCAATTATTCAGTCATTACAAAATGGTGCACCTATATTTATTGATGAACTTGATGCATCAATTCATCATGAAATTATTTATAATTTAATTCAAACTTATGGAGATCCTGAAATTAATACTAAAGGAGCTCAGGTTATATTTACTACTCATAATCCTGTTTATTTAAATAAGAATCTTTTAAGAAGGGATGAAATAGTATTTATTGAAAAGAATAATAATGGATCACACATACATACATTAGATGATTATAATATTAGAAATGACCAAGTTTATTTAAAAAATTATTTGGATGGAAATTACACAATATTACCTAATTTTGATTTCAGCAATATAATTAAATAATTATCGGGAGGTTTTATGCAAAAGGCTGTAGTTACATATCAAGGTTCTGTTGAAGGCTTACAAGAAGAATTATATTTTAAACATATTCAAGATTTAATTAATAATAGCGATGAATTTAATAAAAGAGTTAGTTTTAAATTTAAAAATGTTAATGGTGGTTTTGCTTCAAATGTTGTTCATAAAACCAAAATATATTCTAGCACTGATAATTTAAAAGTTGCAGTATTTGATCACGATTTTAATGATGATGATTTTATTAAAGCTATTAATGATTGTAAAAAATATCACATATTTCCGGCGTATTCAAATATTAGTTTTAATTTGTTTCTAATTTTGCATAAAAAAGATTATAATAAAAAAACTACTCCCAATGATAATTATTTAAAAGATTTAAGGAAAGTTTATAAAATTGATTCTAAAACTCATACTAAAAGTGAAGAGGGATGTTTAAAGATAATTAAACAAATAACTTTAGAGGATGTAAAGAAAGCTATTCAAAGAGCAAAAAAAGTTAATGCAGAATCAAAACAATACAATAAAGAAATTATAGAAGATGTGTATGAACAACCGTTTTTAAATATAGATTCATTTCTCGAACAAGTATTTTTAGATATAACCAAAAAGTAACAAAAAACTGATTTTATCAGTTTTTTCATTTACTATAAACTTGATTTGCTATATAATAATTAAGAGGTCAAATTATGTACGAACCACTAAAAGTAGTAACAGATTATAGTATTTTAAAAAGTTTAATTAAAATTAAAGATTTAATTACTTTTTTAAATGAAAATAATATTAAAGCTTGTGGTATATGTGATGAATTCTTATACGGGGCATTAGAGTTTTATAATGCTTGTTTAAATAATAATATTAAACCAATTATTGGTCTAAATATAAAAATAGATAATTTAGATATTTATTTATATGCAATGAATTATAAAGGCTACCAAAATTTACTTAAGATACATACAATAAAAGAAACTAGAGATATACTTATTAGTGATTTAGAAAAGTATCAAGAAAGTATCCTAGTAATAATACCTTATAGTAGTATAAGTTTATATAAAAGTTTAAGTTTTTATAAATATTTATATTTAGGATATAGTAATACATTTGAAAAAAATAATGCATTATTACTAAGTAATAATATAGTATATGTGAAAGATTTAAGAGCATTAAACAAAGAAGATACTAAGTATTTAAAATATTTAGATATGTTAAGAAAAGATGATGAAGTAATAGATACTAATTGTTATTATGAATTTGTTAGTGATGTTGGTAGGCTCGATGAAATAATTAATTTAATTAATTTAGAAATTCCTAAAAATAATCGATATATTCCTAAGTATTTAGATGAACATTCGGATATATTTTTAGAAAAACTAGCGACTGTTGGTTTAAATAAAAGATTAAATGGCAAAGTAAGTGAAGAATACACTAAGAGACTTAAATATGAACTTAATGTTATTAACAATATGGGTTTTGTCGATTATTTCTTGATTGTTTATGATTATGTTTTATATGCTAAGAAAAATAATATAATGGTTGGTCCTGGTAGAGGTTCTGCGGCAGGTTCTTTAGTAAGTTTTGCCATAGGTATAACTGATATTGATCCAATTAAATATAATTTGTTATTTGAAAGATTCTTAAATCCATCAAGAGTTACCATGCCAGATATTGATATTGATTTTGATGCCACTAAAAGAGATTTGGTAATCGATTATGTTAGAGGTAAATATGGCGAAAAACGGGTAGCCTTGGGACTAACATTTAATACTTTAAAAAGTAAACTCGTAATAAGAGAAGTAGGAAAGTTACTTAAAATTGATTCAGATTTAGTTGATAAATTTGCTAAAGTAATTAATGCGAGTATGAATTTAAATGCTAATTTAAATAATGAACTTGTCAAAAAATATCTACATAACTATCCGGAATTAAGAGATGTTTATAATATTTCTTTAAAACTTGAAGGATTAAAGAAGAATACTTCAACTCATGCAGCGGGAGTAATTATATCAAGTAAAGATATCGATGAAATAATCCCAATTCACATGAGTAATAATACTATGCTTACGGGAGTAACTATGGAATAT
>CALVYM010000041.1 GCA_944372205.1 uncultured Bacilli bacterium | reverse complement strand
TTTTGTCGAATAAAATCGAAAATGCTCGAAAACCACAAAAACCCAAGAAAAAAGCTGGAAAAATCCAGTCTTATTCAACTATAGAACTAATATCATTAAGCCGTTCTTCTAATTCAGTAATTTTTTCTTCTAATTCAGTAATTGTTTCATCTTTTTTGTAATTTTCTTCCTCTAACCTATTGATTTCATAAATATAATATGATTCTTGTTCTATTTCTTCTTCATATTTGTTTTGTTCTAAAATAGTATTATTTTTTAATGTTTCAATATTACTTGAACTAGTTGTAATAGTTATATTTACATGACTTAAACCATCATAATTATAAAAAACTTTATCTTTTAAATCATCTTTAAGTAAATCTAAGTAATTCATTGTCTTATTCCATGGAACATAACTATAAGCATTTAAATATTTATTAAATATTTCGACATTCATACTTAAGAAATCTTCATAATATTCTACATTTACTTTTATTTTGTTGGTTAAAGCATCATCAACTACATATTCTAAATCATAATAGCTACTAATAGAAATTACTAAATTATCTTGCATATCAAAAATATATTCTTCTGTTTCTAATTTAGCATTTATAGGAAGCTTATCAATGTATTTAACATTGGTAAATTCATAAGTGGTTATAGCACAACCAATGCCAAATATAACAATACTACTCATAAATACCCAAAACATTCTTTTAAAGGGAATTGCACTACTTAATAAAAATCTAATTAATAATTCACTAATAATTGCAAGAACAATTGTTGCTCCAAGTAAAGCTATAAATATTCCAATAAAATGAATACCAATAAATTCCGCAATTAAAGATAGTGTTGTACAGATTACTAATGCTATGAAAAAAAGTAAAACAGGCATTAATATAAAGAATAAACATATCTTAATAAAGATTGTAAACAATCTAGCTAATACATCAAAGATAACAAAGGAATGTTTTTCTTCTTTTTCTGGTATTTTTAGTTCTTCTTTAATAACTTCAGTTTTTTCTTCATTTTCTTCTTTATTAAATTTTTCTTTTACTTTGCCTACACTATTATATTTATCTAAGAATCTACTTTTATAAACAAAGATAAATATTGTTATAAATAATATAAGATAAATTACATTTGATAAAAATAACCAAATACTATTTAAAATGTCAAATGCTTTTGGAGAAAAATTAATAAATATGTCTCTGACTGATGCATTAATATAATTAAATGGTATTTTCAAAACTAATAATATTAGAAATAAAATTATTAATTCTGTTATACATTTAGCCAATTCTTTTTTGCTCATGTTTTTAAACATTTCAATACTTTTATTAATCATATCAAGTATTGCATAAAAGATGTTACTAAAATTATTTTTCTTCTTATCTCTAATATTCTTATCAGTAATTTCATCATTAGTAAGTTCATCTAGCGAAACATTAAATATTTTACATAGACTTAATAATTTATCCATCTCTGGATAAGTTGTACCACTTTCCCATTTAGATACTGATTGTCTTGAAACATCTAGTAAATCTGCTAGTTGTTCTTGTGAGTATCCTTTTTCTTTTCTTAACTTTTGGAGTTTTTCACAAAACTTCATAATTCACCACCTCGCCATAATTCTATTAAAAAAATTAAAGTTTAACTACCAACTTTCAGTTGCTTTTTGTTGGAATTTGGTTGCATTTTGCTGCACTTAACATATTCTGATATTTTTTGGCAACCTGGTAGCAAATTAATCTATGAATCTCACATTTATATCAACATCACCATTAATACCCGCAACTCTGCCATTATTACAAAGTTGCCAAAAATCATATTCTCCTTCATAATTAGTTTTAGTTGTGTAATGAGCTAGCCAAACTGGGTAATCTCCTTTAAACCAAATATCTTCTAAATAATTTTTACTACTATAAAGCATTCCTTCGTAACCATTGTCTCTAACAGTTTCAATAAAACTACCTGCCATACTAGATAGACCAAAGAAACTTAGATTAAACTCATTGTAAAAACTCCAATTTTCCCAATCAAAAGCAATTGGTAAATCAACTTCATAGTCTTTTATTTGTTCAAGTACCCATAAAGCATCATTTCTTGCTCTATCTTCACTATTTGCATATGAATAAAAATACACACCAACTGGAATACCAGCTGCGTTTGCTCCTTTAATATTTTGAACAAATTTACTATCAACTAAATTTTCACCATTAATACCACTAGATGTGCCAACCCGAATTATAACAAATTCTACCCCTGCTTCTTTTAAAGCATTAAAATCTACATCGCCTTGCCACTTAGAAATATCAATACCAATCTCTGTATTTTCTGATTTATGAGCATCCACTACTTCCGAAAATAAAGTTTTAGTACTAGCACTTCCACTTGATGTAGTACTACTTTTAGGTTCTCGAACAATTAAATTAAATTTTTTTTCAGATACATTACCACTATTATCAGTTGCCTTAAATACTAAAGGATATGTTCCAGCCTCATTCATGTCGTACTTGCCAATTACCTCACAAGTAGGATCTGGATCTGTATCATCACCACATAAAATTTTATCAGTTAAAGAAATATCACTACCAACATTTACCGTATAGCTACTATTTAACCAAATTAATGGAGGAACATTATCAACAATATTAATTTCATATTGATATTTTACTTTGATATTATCATTATTTATGTATTCAAATTCCACTTTCTTTTTACCAACATCTGTTGTGTCAATTACATAATCATCTACAATTGTTCCATTAATATCACTAATAAAATCAGATACTTTAACATTACTTAAAAACTCAGTTTCTAAAGTATCATCTAAAGTAATTTTAATAGCGGCATTTTTAACTCTTAAATAATTAATTAAAAAATAACTACCTAAACCAATGATTATAACTAAAATACAAATTGTAATAATAATATTTTTCTTAGTTAAATATTTTTTTAAAGACATAATAATCACCTAGTTAAAAGTATATATTAAATATAAATTTTATGCAATATTAACCGAGCAATTTAATAATATAAACAATAACCATGAGTATAACTATAACAAAGAAAACAAAGATAAATACTCTAGCAGTTGCTTTTATTTCTTCAATTAATTCTTTAATCTTTAACATAATCCATCACCATTTAAAGCATAAAAAAATTAGTAGATAAATTCTACCAATTTTCAGTTTCTTTTTGTCACCTTTAGGTTTATTTTGAACTTTGCAACCTAGTTTACATCATTTATTTCTTCCCATTTAGCAGTGATTGTTAAATTCTTTGTTACAGGTTCATCAAAGTTATATTCTGTATCTTTGACATACCAACCTAAAAATTCATAACCATCATAAGATGGGGCTTCTGGTTTTTGTACTGTATCATTTATTTTTACTTGTTGTGTTTGTATTCCTGGACCTAAACGAACATCAAATGTTACTGTAAAAGTTCTAAGATAATTCATATAAATAAATATTCCTAAAACTATAATTATTAAAAGTATTCCTCCAAACACTATTTTTTTTGTATCTATTTTTTTCATATTACCTCATTTCATATTATATATAACTCTTGCTCCATCACTTGTTGCTGTAACTAATTGATAAACATCTTTTTTTATACAATCCCCAATAGCATAAACTCCTTTTATTGATGTTGCAAAATTTTCATTGACTTTAACATATCCATCTTCATCTAATATTTTTTTAGGTACAATTTCTGTTGCAGGTGTATATCCAATATAAATAAACAAACCAGAAACATCTAGTGTATCATTGTTATCTAACAATATACCAGATAATTTTCCGTTCTTTTCTTCGAGCTCTTTTATATTAGCATTATAAATTACCTCAATTTTAGGATTATCTTTAATGTTTTCTACTAATAAGGCTTCTCCTCTAAAGTCATCTCTTCTGTTGATAAGATATATCTTCCTAACAATATTAGCTAAATATAAAGCCTCTTGCAAAGCACTATTACCAGTTCCAACTACTGCAATATCTTTATCTTTAAAAAATGCTCCATCACACATGGCACAAGTTGATAATCCCCGTCCTAATAATTTTTGTTCATTATCTAATCCTAAAAATTTTGGTTTTCTACCCATTGCTAAAATTATTTTTTTAGCTTTATATTCTTGATTAGTAGTTTTAACTATTTTTATATCTTTATCAACATCTACATCAATTACTTCTTCTAATACAAAGGGGATATCTAGAGAATTTACTTGTTCTAATAAATTAACAGCAAAATCTGGACCACTTATATCTATAAGACCCGGATAGTTACTTATTTTATCAATATTGTTTATTACTCCACCAGGCATTCCTTTATCAATCATTAAAACTTTTTTATTACTTCTTTTTGCATAAATTCCTGCGGTTATACCAGAGATTCCCATGCCAATAATTATAATATCGTACATTTAAAACCTCACTGCATTTGTAGAATCTTGATCATATAAATCTTCATAACGACCTTTTCTACTAGTAATCATTAACATAAGTAGCCCTATTATAATCATTATTACTGATACTATTTGAGCAACTTTAAATCCTCCGAGCATTAAAGAATCAGTCCGCATTGCCTCAATTACAAATCTACCTATTCCATACCACATTAAATATACTGCTGTTGGTTGACCAACTTTTGTAATTGAAATTCTTCTTACAATTAAAATAATGATAAGACCAATTAAACACCATAAAGATTCATATAAGAATGTTGGTTCGTAATATATACCTCCGATGTTCATACCATCAATAATAAACTGAGGAATATGTAAATTTTGTAAGTGTTCTAACGTTGTTGCTGCCCCGTGGGCTTCCTGATTAAAAAAGTTTCCCCATCTACCAATAGCTTGAGCAAGTAAAAGTGCCGGTGCTACAAAATCAAGTAAACGCACTAATCTTGCTTTATATTTTTTACAATAAATTAAACAAGTTAATAAACCAAAAATAATGCCTCCATGAATGGCTAATCCACCTTCCCATATTTTAAATATATCCCAAAAATTAGTATAAGAATCCAAATTGAATAATACATAATAAAGACGGGCTCCAATAATACCAAAAATTATTGCCCAAAAACACATATTAAAAACAAAATCAGTTGGATAATTGTGCCTTTTAGCTTCCTTCATAATCATAATTATTGCTAAAAATGCTCCAACTATAATAAGTATTGAATACCACTCTACTTTAAAATTTCCAATAGTAAATAGATATCTATCCATATTTAGCCTCCATCTTATATAAATATTTTATCAAATAAGCATTTTATTGTCCATAATTTATTTTGCAAAAATGTTTCCAAATAGAAAATCGTGTAGGTGCTAGGTTCCGCTTTAAAAAGCAACCTTTGAGTTGCTTTTTAAATGCTCATCATAACATCTTTTTTAAAAATTCACCAGTATAAGAGTTCTTACATTTAGCCACTTCTTCGGGAGTTCCAGTTGCAATTATTTTTCCACCTAAAGAACCGCCATCTGGACCTAAGTCAATAATGTAATCAGCTACCTTTATAACATCTAGATTATGTTCAATTACAATAACTGTATCTCCATTATCAACAATTCTATTTAAAATTACTAATAATTTCTTTATATCATCAGTATGAAGTCCTGTAGTTGGTTCATCTAAAATAAATAATGATTTGCCAGTAGCTTTCTTTTGTAATTCTTTAGCAAGTTTCACTCTGCCAGCTTCTCCCCCCGATAAATTTGGAGCGGGTTCACCAAGTTTAATATATGAAAGACCAACTTCATCCATAACTTTTAATTTATTATATATTTTTGGAACATTTTTAAAAAATTCTAAAGCTTCACTAACTCGCATATCTAAAACTTCACTGATGTTTTTACCTTTATATTTAATATCTAAAGTTTCCTTATTATATCTTTTTCCTTTACACACATCACAAGGCACATAGACATCTGCTAGAAAATGCATTTCAATTTTCTTAACACCATCACCCCAACAAGCTTCACATCTGCCACCTTTTACATTAAAGGAAAATCTGCCTTTATCATATCCTCTTAATTTAGCTTCTTTAGTTTGGGCAAAAATATCTCTAATATCATCAAATACTCCCACATATGTTGCTGGATTACTTCTTGGTGTTCTTCCAATTGCATCTTGGGTAATTTGCACAACTTTATCAATATTTTCAAGACCTATAATATCTTTGTGTTTTCCTGGTATAACTTTACTTTTATATAATTTATTAGCTAATGTTTTATATAAAACTTCATTAATAAGTGAAGATTTACCTGAACCAGATACACCAGTTACCACAATAAATTTATTTAAAGGAATATCTACAGATACATTTTTTAAATTATTTTCTTTGGCACCTTTAATACTAATCTTTAAACCATTACCTTTTCTACGTTTTTTAGGTACTTCTATTTTTAACTTGCCAGATAAATATTTACCAGTTAGGCTATTAGGATTATGCATAACTTCATCAGGTGTACCTTGAGCCATTACTTGGCCTCCAAATTCTCCAGCACCTGGTCCTATATCAATTAAATAATCGGCCGCAAGCATTGTATCTGTATCATGTTCTACAACTATTAATGAATTACCTAAATCCCGCATTTCTTTTAGAGAATTAATTAATCTTTCATTATCTTTTTGATGTAGTCCAATACTTGGTTCATCTAAAACATATAAAACTCCAGATAACCTCGAACCAATTTGGGTAGCCAGCCTTATTCTTTGGGCTTCTCCTCCCGATAAAGTTCCTGCACTACGAGTTAATGTAAGATAAGATAAACCAACATTATTTAAAAATTCTAATCTTGATATTATTTCTTTTAATATAAGTTCACTTATTTCTTTTTGTTCATTATTAAGTTTTAATTTTTTAACAAATTCTAGTAAATCTCCAATCGACATGTCGGTCATATCATAAATATTTTTACCATTTATATAAACAGATAAAACAGATTTTTTAAGCCTTTTTCCTTTACATTCAGGACAAGCTGTTTCGACCATAAAACCTTGTAACCAATCTCTAATCCAACCACTTTTAGTTTCTAAGTATCTTCGCTCAAGTGTTGGAATAATACCTTCATAAGCACCTTTAGTGTTTCTTGTATTACCATTTTTAGATACATAATTAAATTCTAGTATTTCATCTGTTCCATATAATAAATAATCTAACTTTTCTTTAGGTATATCTTTTATTGGAGCATTCATATCAATATCATAATAATCACATACTGCACTAACTTGTGTAAAATAAGTAGTTGAATCCATGCTTATTCCATTTATTCCACCATCAATTATTGATTTATTTGTATCTGGCATAAGCAATTCTTCACTAATTTTTTGTTTAGTACCTAGTCCTTTACATTCTTCGCATGCACCATATGGAGCATTAAAAGAAAATAATCTCGGTTCAAGTTCTGGAATTGAATAATTACATTTTAGGCAAGCATATTTTTCGCTCATTAGTATTTCCTCATCACCCACTAAAATAACTACTTTACCATCAGCTCTTTTAGTAGATGCTTCAATTGCCTCAAAAACACGTGATCTTTCAATATCCGCAATTGTTATTTTATCCATAACAATATCAATATTATCTTTTTTATTTTTCTCAAGTTCAATATCTTCATTTAAACTCATAATTTTACCATTAACTCGTACTTTGGAAAAACCATCTTTACGAAGTTCATCAAATAAATCTTTATGAGTTCCTTTTTCCCCGTGAACTATCGGAGATAAAATAGTAACTGTAATGCCTTCATATTCCATTACTTTATTAGTCATCTCTTCAATACTTTGACTAGTTATTGGTATATGATGATTTGGACAATATGGTATACCAATTCTTGCAAACAGTAATCTCAAATAATCATAAATCTCCGTAATTGTTCCCACAGTTGACCGCGGATTTTTATTAGTTGATTTTTGATCTATGGAAATTGATGGACTTAAGCCTTCGATTGAATCCACATCAGGTTTTTCGGATACTCCAATAAACTGTCTGGCATAAGCAGATAAGCTTTCGACATATCTTCTTTGACCTTCCGCATAAATGGTATCAAAAGCTAAACTACTTTTACCACTACCAGATACTCCTGTCATTACAACTAATTTATTTTTAGGAATTTCAATATTTATATTTTTTAAGTTATTTTCTCTGGCACCTTTTATTATAATTTTATCATTATTTGACATATTATCTTCCTTTCTCGCATTAATTATTTTAGCACAATTTATAATGATAATACAACATTTTTTAGCAAACTTAGGTTTGTTTTTGTCTTTACATCAAAGAGTGTCAAGCAATTACATTAGATTTGACTTTTATAGAATTTTGTGGTAAAATATTGTCGACTTAAGAAATATAGGATTTCCTATTAATAAAGGGGGTACTGATATGTACGAAGAAGGAAATAAAAAATTAAGTTTAGATTGGGGATCACTAGCCATAAAACTAGTAATTCTAGCTGTAGTTGTTTTTATAATCTGTTTAATTATAACTAAAGTAGTTGGAGGTAAAAATAATTCATCTAATACTTTAGCAATGACAAACAATGATTATATTAACAATATTAATACCATGAAGGATGCAGCTTTTGAATATTTTACATTATCTAATTTACCTGAAAAAGTTGGTGGTTCAAAAGAACTAACTTTAGGGGAAATGGTAAATCAAAAATTATTAATTGATTTTACTAATGATGGTGATGTATGTAGTCTTGATGATAGTTACATTAGAGCAACAAAAACAGCAGATAACAATTATGCTTTAAAAATCAATCTAGAATGTAATGATAAGTCTGACTTTATTGTTACAACTATTGAACAAAGTTCATGTGTTATTAATGGAAATTGTGATAATACCAATAATGATGTTGTAATTGATGATAATAATGACTACAATGATAATAATAGTAGTAATAATGATAGTTCAAATAGCAGCTCAAGCAATAATAGTTCTAGTAGTTCTAATAGTTCATCTAGTTCGACATCTACTTCAACATCTAGCAAAACAACTACTACTGTTAAAGTCACAACTACTGTTAAAGTCAATATTAAATGGAGTGCATCAGGAAGTAATTGCGGAAGTTGTATTATTATAAATAATAATAACAATAATAACAATAATAATAATAATCCAAACACACCTGATGAACCAACAACTCCTAGTGAACCTGAAGAACCAAATGAACCAACTACTCCAGAAGAACCAGAAACTGTTAGATGGTATAAACATGTAAGATGGTCTGATTGGGAAGATGGTTATTCTAATGCTGAAGGCGCCGAAAATCGTTCAACTAAAAAAACAACATATAATTATTGTAAATTAACAAAAAAGACATATTATACTGATAGTTATGTATCTACAACTGATAATTATCCATATACCTACAGCTATGAATTACAAATATTAGATATCGACCCAAATGACATAGTTGAGGGTTCAATGGATTTAGTAAGTTCATCTTATTTCTCTAGTGGTCTTACTGATTACCAAGCATATATAGATCAAAGAGATAGATTCTTAGCTATGACCGGTAATAGTGGTAAGTATGATGCTGAAGTAAATAGTGCTAGTACAATGCGTAACGGAGCACTAAAAAGTAATAACTTCACATACAGATTAAGTGATATTTACTTATCTGGTGGATATTACAGAACTAAAGTAACAATTAATTATCGTAATCCAAATGGTGTTAGTCCATACTATGCAAGTAATTTAGGATTTTACATCTATAGTGTTCCAGTTAAATTTGTAGTTGAATATGCTAAAAATTCTGACTGTGTAAGAGATACAGCAGAAAATAGTAGTAAATATCCTGGATATATTAAAACCGATCCACAAACAGAAACAACTTGGGAACACAGAATACCAGAATATAAATGGTCAACCAATAGAACTGAAAGCGGTTGGACATATACAGGCATTTACGAAGATAGAGAAGTATAATTAAGGCTCTTCAAGCAATTGAAGAGTTTTTTATTA
>CALVYM010000040.1 GCA_944372205.1 uncultured Bacilli bacterium | reverse complement strand
ATTTTTGTTTTTACTACTTCTTTGGCGGTATTAATAGCTAGTCTTTCAAGATTTCTTTTTATTTTATCTTTATAATTAGAAACATCTAGAGTTATTTTATAATGAATGCCTGTTTCATTTTGAATTTTTTGTTTAGCTAAAGTTTCTAAAGCTTTTAGAGTTTGACCATTTTTTCCAATTAATATAGGATTATTATTAGAATACATTTTAATTGTAGTTCTATCATCTTTTTTATTTATTTCAAAAGTTACTTCTAAACCCATATTTTCAATGATATCTTTTAGATAATTTTTAATTTCTTCATTGATTGTTGCTTTTTTATATACTGTTACTTCTTTTAAATTTCCTTGAAATAATTTACCTTTTTTATCATTTACCGTATAAATGATTTCATCTTTCGTTAAATTAGATTCATTAAGTATTTCATCTAGTATTTCTTCTACTACTTTTCCCTCTTTAATTATTTTTTCCATACTTCATACCTTCTTTCTTAACTAATTTATCTTTTATTTTTTCTCTTGTTTGTTTCTTTTCTTCTTTATTTTTCTTATGTTTATTAGTTAAGGATCTATTATTTATCATATTAAGTACTATATTTTGAATAGCAATAAATGCATATGTTACAATCCAGTAGAATGCTAGTGCTGTTGGTAAAGTAAGTGATGCATATACAACTATTACAAGCATAACATATAACATTATCTTCATTTGTTTAGCGGCTTCAGGAGTTTGAGCAGCTGATTGATTCATTGTTTGTTTAAATGAGAAGAATGTTGAAACTGCTATTAATACTATTAATATTATAAATAAGTAATTTCCTTCTTTTAGTCCTGTTATTGGGGTCATACCTAAGTCAAAACCAAATAATGTTTCAGTATATATTGCAGGTGTTCTATATATGGCTTGTAAGAAAGCAAAGAACAAAGGTATTTGAATAAATGCCATTAAGCACCCTACCATTGGATTTACTTTATATTTTTTATAAATAAGCATTGTTTCTTGACTTTTAGCCATTAGGGATTCATTATCAGTTCTGCCACGATATTTTCTTTCTAGTTTTTCAATCTCCGGCTGAGCTTTTTTCATATTAAATGTTTGTTTAGAACTTTTAATTGTAAATGGTAATAATATTAATCTTATTGCTAGTCCTATTAAAATAAGGGATACACCAAGATTACCTATTAAATTACCTAATTTTAATATTAGAAAAGCTAAAGGTTTAACAAATAAAAATTCCCAAAGTCCACTACTTTCTGTAGCTTTCATATTATAATCAGAACAACTTGGTAAATCTTCAAAATCATTTGTTAATTGATCTTTATTTTCTTCATAGAATTTATAAAGATCACTATCTTCATCTGGAAGACACAAAATATTTTTTTGAAGCATTTGTCCTGTTTTTTCATATTCTATGATATTACCATCTTCATCTGTTATGTAGTTTGAAGTCCCACAACCTGATGTTAGTAATAAAATACAAACTAAGGTAATTATTTTATATTTATTTTTTTTCATGTTAATCCTTTCTCAAAAGATTTATTAAATCTTGCTTTAGTTCTTGAAAAGTTGCATTATTTGCACTTCCTTTAACCATTATAATATAATTTTTATTATTTTTAAATAGTAAACGATTGTTATCAATAATATTTCTTATTCTTCGTTTTAATTTATTTCTAACTACAGCATTCCCACACTTTTTACCAATAGCTATACCAAAGTTAGGTTTTGGGTATTCTTTAGATTTAGAAAATATTATTATGTATTTGCCACCAAGTTTTTGACCATGGTTAATTATTTCATTAAAATCTTCGTGTTTTTTTACCATTTCGTATCTTTTCATTAAAAATCACCTTTTAGGAAAAAAACCACATTAAAGTGGTTTTTACTTACATAAAACTTTACGACCTTTACGACGACGATTATTTAAAATCTTAGAGTCTTTTCTAGCAAAGAAACCATGTTTTTTGGCTTGCTTTCTTTTATTTGGTTGATAAGTTCTTTTCATAATATAATTTCTCCTTTTCTTTTTAAGCGTATTTATTATAATATTAAATATAAGGATAAGTCAAGAAAAAATGCAAAATAAAGATGCATTTAGTTCTTTTTCCTTAATTTTATATATAAATATATTAACATAAAATTTCTAAAACTGCAAATAAAGATTGACTGTACAAACATTAGTTTGTTATAATATTTTTATAAGAAAGGAGGAAAATAAAGGGTAACAAGAGTTACCAACAAAATTATGTTGATATGTGGATAATTTGTGGATAACTACTTAAATTTATCAACAGAATTAACAACAATTTATCAACATGGTATGTGGATAAATTGTTAATAAGTTTGTGTTTATAATTTGTTTATGTTGATAATGGGGATAAGTGCGAAAAATGGCGAATTTTGTCGAATAAAATCGTTATTAGTTTTTGTGGATAACTAAGAAGTTATCAAAAGTTATTAAAAATGTTAAATTACCTCTTTTAATTTTTTTAAAAATGGTTTAAAATTGTTGTTAGAGAAATGTGTTTAAGTGGGGTGAGGTTTTGAAAACGGATGAACTTTTTACCAAATTTTTGAATGATATCCAAGAACAAGTTACGCAGAATGCCTTTACTATTTGGTTTTCAAAACTTGAACTTTTGTCAATTGTTAATAATGTTGTGACAATTAAAGTACCTATGGAAATACATAAACAAATGTTAAGTGAAACTTATAAAGATATAATAGATGCAACATTCTTTTCCTTAACAGGAGTTAATTATACTTTTAAATATATTACGGAAGATGAGGTTGAAACATTTACTGAGCCACCGTTAGATGAAAGAGATAATAATAAAGAAATAGAGTGGAATACGAATTTAAATCCAAAATTTACTTTTGATTCTTTTATAGTAGGAAATTCTAATAGACTGGCATTTGTTGCTGCTAGAGCAGTAGCTGAGGCACCAGGAACAATACATAATCCATTATTTATTTATGGCAGAAGTGGGCTTGGAAAGACGCATTTGATGCAAGCAATAGGTAATTATATTCATGAACATAGTGATTTAAAAGTTTTATATACTACTAGCAATGAATTTATGACGGAATTTACGGGGATTGCATCACAAACAAATAATATAAATTATGCAAATGAGTTTAAGAATAAATATCGGAATGTTGATGTTTTAATAATTGATGATATCCAATTTCTAGTTGGAGCAGAGCGGACACAACAAGAATTTTTCCACACATTTAATGCTCTTCATCAAGCTAATAAACAAATAATTATTAGTAGTGATAAAAGTCCTGATGATTTAAAGAAAATAGAAGAGCGACTTAGAAGTAGATTTATGTGGGGACTTCCTGTTGATATTTATCCACCAGATTTTAACCTTCGGTGTGAAATAATTAAAGCAAAGGTTAAAAATACGAGTATTGAAAATAAATTAACACCAGATGCGATTGATTATATTGCTAATTCTTGTGTAAATGATGTAAGACACATTGAAGGAACAATTAATAGATTGCTCGCTTATTCAGCGATGATGGTTCCTGATAAGATTACACTAGATTTTGCTAATGAAGCTTTAAAAGATTATGTTAATACTAATATATATATTAACAATTCGATTGCTTCAATTCAAAATGTTGTGGCAGATTATTTCAATATATCGGTGGACGATTTAAAAAGTAAGAAAAGAACTAATAGTGTTGTTAGACCAAGACATATTGCCATGTATTTGTGCCGAGAGGAAACAGATGAAAATTTACAAAAAATTGGCTTAGAATTTGGAGGAAGAGATCATTCAACTGTATCAACAGCAATTGATAAGATAAAAGAAGAATTAGAAAATAATGAAACTCTTAATAATATGTTGAAAGAAATCAAAACTAAGTTACAATAATGTTGATAAGTTGAAGCAAAAAAATGCCGAAATATGTAGAAAAAAGTTGATAATTGATTAGTTATCAACAATAATAACACTATTATTAATATAAATAATAAATATATAAGAAAGAAGGAGAGAAAAAAATGAAATGGAGTATTGAAAAAGGAGTATTAATTGATGCTTTAAATAATGTTACTAAAGCAATATCTCAAAGAACAACTATACCAGTATTAAATGGAATAGTATTTGATGTTAGTGAAAAGGGAATAGAACTTATGGCTAGTGATACAGAACTTACTATTAAAGTAATGATTGAAGAGAAGAATATTAAATATTTAGAAGGTAGTGGTAAAATCATTATTCAAAGTAAATACTTTTTAGATATGATAAGAAAGATGCCTGCAGATGTTATTGATTTTGAAATTGAAGATAATTTAAAAATTAAAATATCTACAACTAATAATCAATATCGTCTTAATTGTTATAATCCAATGGATTATCCAAATATTAATATGGAAAAGGGTAGTGATGCAATTAAAATAAAGGCAAATGTATTAAGAGAAATTATTAATCAAACTTCTTATGCCTTATCTACGCAAGAAGTAAGACCATTACTTACAGGAATAAATCTTAAAATTAATGGAGATATATTAGAATGTATAGCTACTGATAGTTATCGTTTATCAAAGAAAAATATAAAACTAGATAGTCCAGTAGAAAAGTTAGTTAATATAGTTATTCCTGGTAGAAGTATTACTGAACTTGAAAAAATTATTAGTGATGATGAAGATGTGGAAATCCATGTATTTACTAACAAAATATTATTTATTTATAAAAATATAAGTGTTCAAAGTAATTTACTTAGTGGATCTTATCCAGAAACTAGTCATTTTATACCAAATGATTTTGCTTATATGATTAATTTGAATTTAAGAGAATTTTATGATGCTGTTGATAGAGCAAGTATTTTAGCACAAAATAAAGAAAGAAATATTATTAAAATGCATATTGAAGATAAAGATATGATTATTACATCATCTTCAAGTGAACTAGGAATTGCAGAAGAAAAATTACATATTGATTGTAATAATAAAGAAAAAATTGAAATATCATTTAGTTCAAGATATATGATGGATGCTTTAAAAGTTATTAAAGAAGATAATATATTATTGTTAATCAATACTGATGATAAGCCAATTTTAATTAAACCAGTTACAGATGAAACACTTTTAGAGTTAATTTTACCTGTAAAAACATACTAAATTAGTAAAAAATGATAAAAAAAGGAAGAAATTTAAGTTTTCTTCCTTTTTTCGACAAAATTTTTAAGTTTAATGTTGTAAAATAGAGAGCTTAAGAGGGATGTATATGGATTATTTTATTAGTAAAGATACTATTTTTATGGAATTTAATGGAGAAAGTACTATTGTTCATGAAAAAGACAAAAAAGTATTTTTTAAAGGAGAAAAACTAGAAGATATCTTAAATTATAGTTGTATTTATTATGGAAGTACATTAAAGGGAAGAATAATAAGTTCTAAACAATTTATTGGTAGTAATTATAAAGTACCAATACTTGTTAGTGAAAAAAATAATTTACTTTTTTTCTATATTAAAGATAATAATAATATTTATTGGTTTAATTTTTTAAGTGTTAAAAGTTATCAAAAAATTAAAGATAGTTTATTGGTAGTTTTTAATAATAATGAAAGATTAATTTTAAATGCGAGCTATACAGTTTTTCATAATCAAATACTTAGATGTAGTAGATTGATGGTTGTTTATAGTACTAGATGAATTTTGTTAATTTTTCTTTAAAATGGCTTAATTTTGTGATATAATTAATATGTATATAGGTATACATATCTACATATATTTTTTGTTAGCATTCTTTAAAGGGGGCAAAAAGTGAAAATTGATAATATTAATTTAGTGAATTTTAGAAATTATGAAAAGTTAGATATTAGTTTTGGAGATGGATTAAATATTTTTTATGGAAAAAATGGCAGTGGTAAAACTAATTTAATTGAAGCAATTTATATTTTAGCACTAACTAAATCATTTAGAATAAGTAATGATAAATTATTAATTAAAAAAGGGAGCATTAAAAGTAAAATTAATGGTGAAATTACTAAAAATGATGATGCAACAAAATACTCTGTTATAATTAGTAATGAAGGTAAGACTGTAGAAATAAATGATACAAAAGTAGATAAAATAAGTGATTATGTTTCAAAAATTAATATAATACTTTTTAATCCTGTGGATACAAGATTGATAGATGATGCACCAGTTGATAGAAGAAAAATGGTTAATATTGAAATTAGTCAATTAAATAAAGAATATTTAATTATTCTAGCTAATTATAATAGGATTTTAAAACAAAGAAATTTTTACTTAAGAAGTTTGTATGTTAATGGGAATAATGATACTAACTATTTAAATATATTAACTAATAAATTAATTGAGTATGGACTTTTAATTAATAAATATCGTAGTGAATTTATTGAAAATATTAATAAATATATAAAAGATATATATAGTAATATATTTAAAAGTGGTGAATTAAAAATTAAATATGTTTCTAGTTTTAATAATAAAAATAGTAGTAAATTACTTAAAAGTTATCAACAAAATTATAAAAAGGAAATGGAAGTTGGTAAGACTTTAATTGGAGTTCATCATGATGATATTTTGTTTTATTTAGATAATTATAATTTGAAAGAATGGGGAAGTGAAGGACAAAGAAAAAATGCTATTATATCCTTTAAACTTGCAGAAATTAAAGTAATAAATGAAATAAAAAAAATAAACCCAATATTAATATTAGATGATTTATTTAGTGAGCTTGATAAAGAAAAAATATGTAATATATTAAAATTGTTAGATAAAGATGTACAAACATTTATAACTACTACTGAGATTAATAAAGTAGATAAGAAAATATTAAAAAATTCTAAAATATTTAAAGTAGATGAAGGTATAATTAAGGAGGAATAGATATGAGTAATAAAGAAACACATTATACTGATGCGGATATACAGGTTTTAGAGGGACTTGAAGCAGTTAGAAAAAGACCTGGTATGTATATTGGATCAACTGGAGAAAAGGGGTTACATCATTTAGTTTGGGAAATTGTTGATAATGCCGTAGATGAAGCCTTGGCGGGTTTTTGTGATGATATTGAAGTAATTATTGATAAAGGGGATATTATTGAGGTTAGAGATGATGGTCGAGGTATTCCAACAGGTATTAACGAAAAAACAGGTTTATCAACAGTTGAAACAATATTTACTGTTCTTCATGCTGGAGGTAAATTTGGTGGTGAAGGCTACAAAGTAAGTGGAGGTCTTCATGGTGTTGGAGCAAGCGTTGTTAATGCTTTATCAAAATGGCTAGAAGTTAGAATTTATCGTGATGGTAATGTATATTATCAAAGATTTGAAAAAGGAGGACATCCAGTTGATACTTTAAAAATAATTGATTCTTGTGATATTGAGAGAACTGGTAGTACAATAAGATTTGAACCAGATGAAACAATATTTCGGGAAACTACACATTTTGATTATGATACTTTGTATAAAAGATTACAAGAAATTGCATTTTTAAATAAAGGACTTAGAATAAATCTTTATGATTTAAGAGAAGATGATAAACATGATACTTTCCTTTATAATGGAGGTATAATAGAATATGTTGAAATGCTTAATAGAAATAAAACAGTTTTACATGATGATGTTATTTATTTAAGTGGAGAAGAAGATGGTATTCAATTTGAAGTAGCTTGTCAATATAATGATGGATATAATTCCAATATTTATTCATTTACGAATAATATTAATACTTATGAAGGTGGAACTCATGAAGATGGGGTTAAACTGGCTTTAACAAGAGTTATTAATAAGTATGCTCGTAATAATAAAATATTAAAAGATAAAGATGAAGCTTTAACGGGTGATGATGTTCGAGAAGGTTTAACGATGATTATTTCTTGTAAACATCCTGATCCACAATTTGAAGGACAAACAAAGACTAAGCTTGGAAATAGTGAAGTTAAAAAAATAGCAAGTGATGTTTTTGGTAATGGATTTGAAAGATATTTAATGGAAAATCCGAGTGTAGCTAAGATAATTATTGAAAAAGCATTATCGGCATCTCGGGCTAGAATTGCCGCGAAGAAGGCCAGAGAAACTGTTAGAAGAAAAGGAGATTTAGAATTTACTGCTACTTTTGGAAAACTTACTGATTGTAAGAGTAAAGATCCAAGTGAATCAGAAATTTTCTTAGTCGAAGGGGATTCAGCTGGTGGTTCTGCTAAAAGTGGTAGAGATTACATGACCCAAGCAATTCTTCCTTTAAGAGGTAAAATTTTAAATGTGGAAAAAGCAAGACTGGATAGAGCATTAAGTAATGAAGAAATAAAAACTATAATTACAGCATTTGGTACGGGGATTGGTGATGAATTTGATTTATCGAAACTCCGTTATGACAAAATTATTATTATGACTGATGCCGATGTTGATGGTTCACACATTAGAGTATTACTTCTTACTTTGTTTTATCGTTTCTTTAGACCAATAGTTGAAGCTGGTCATGTTTATGCTGCTATGCCACCACTATTTAAAATTACCCATGGAAAAACGATTAAATATGTAGTAGATGAAAAAGAAAAAGATGAATATTTAGCTAGTTTACCTGCCAATGTTAAGGTGGAAATTGCTCGTAATAAGGGGCTTGGAGAAATGGATCCGGATGAACTTAGAGATACGACAATGTCAAAAGCTACAAGAACTTTGAAACAAATAACTGTAGATGACTTGCAAGCGGCTGATGCGGCATTTGAAAAATTAATGGGAGAAGCTGTAGAACCAAGAAGAGAATTTATTGAACAAAGAGCTGGTTTAGCTAATCTAGATTTATAGGGAGGTTATAATGGATAAGATAGTACAAAATAATATAGTTGAAGAAATAGAACAGTCATTTATCGACTATTCGATGAGTGTTATAGTATCAAGAGCAATACCCGATTTACGAGATGGCTTAAAACCAGTGCATAGAAGAATACTTTATTCAATGTATGAATCCGGATATTTACCAAGTGCTCAATATAAAAAATGTGCTAGAGTAGTTGGGGATGTAATGGGTAAATATCATCCACATGGAGATTCATCAATTTATGAAGCTTTAGTAAGAATGGCTCAAGACTTTAGTTATCGTTATATGTTAATTGATGGCCATGGAAACTTTGGTAATATGGATGGCGATGGAGCAGCTGCTTATCGGTATACGGAATCAAGACTTTCTAAAATTTCTTTGGAATTACTTAGAGATATTAACAAGAATACCGTAAATTTTGTGCCAAATTTTGATGAATCACTAGAAGAACCAGAAGTTTTGCCTAGTAGATTTCCAAATATTTTAGTAAATGGAACTATGGGTATTGCAGTTGGTATGGCAACAAATATTCCACCACATAATTTAGGTGAAGTAATTGATGGTTGCGTTGCTTATATTGATAATCCAGATATTGATACTGATGGTTTAATGCAATATATTAAGGGACCAGATTTTCCAACAGGTGCTGTTATTTTAGGCAATTCGGGAATAAAAAAAGCTTATGAAACCGGAAAAGGAACAATTACAATAAGATGTAAAGCTGAAATTGAAGAAGAAGGTAGTAAACATCGAATAGTAATTACTGAAATACCATATGGTTTAAATACTCTTGAATTAAAAAAGAGAATTGGAGAATTAGTTAGAGATAAAATAATTGAGGGTATTGCAGATTATCATGAAGAAACTAACTTAGAAAATGGTATAAAAATAGTTATTACTCTTAAAAAAGAAGCTAATGGTAGCGTAGTTTTAAATAATTTATATAAACATACTCAATTACAAACATCATTTGGTATAAATTTACTGATGATAGATAATGGAACACCAAGAACTTTGGAATTAAAAGATATTATATCAAAATATGTAGATTTTCAAAGAGAAGTTATTATTAGAAGATGTCAATTTGAACTTGATAAAGCTGAAAAAAGAGTTCATATTTTAGAGGGTTATAAAATAGCTTTAGATAATATTGATGAAGTAATAAAAATTATTAAAGAGTCTAAAGCAGATAGTGAAGCTAAAGAAAAATTGATGTCTAAATTTGGATTTACGGAAATTCAAACAGATAATATTTTAGAATTAAAATTACGGCGTTTAACAGGTTTAGAAAGAGAAAAGATTGAAGAAGAATTAAATGCTTTACACAAAGAAATAGATCGTTTAAGAGGAATTCTTGCAGACAATAATAAAGTATTAGCTATTATAAAAGAAGAAATGCTTGATATCAAATCAAGATTTGGTGATGATAGAAGAACTAAAATTGATATGACAGCAATAGATTATATTGAAGATGAATCATTGATACCTGTAGAAGATGT
>CALVYM010000039.1 GCA_944372205.1 uncultured Bacilli bacterium | reverse complement strand
AGTACTGATGATACAATACAAGAATGGGAATTTACAGTATCATTTATAAATCTAGATACCAATCAAGCAGAAAATGGAGGAAAAACATTAGAAGCAGAAATAATTCTATCAAAAGAATTATATACTATGCCAGATGTCACTTTGACGGCTTTCTCTAATGGTGTAAGTATAGACCATGTCTACAATAAAAACTATACAGTAACATCTAATTGTTCTAATGTTTCATGGAATAATAAATATCAAGGTGTAGACATTAGTTTTAATGATTCCATACCTCTTAATTGTAACTTGGAATATACTGAAAATAATACAACTACTTATTTAAATGATTATATTATAGGACTATCTGGAACAACACAAGGGACAGGACAAGTAGTTCAAGAAAATGGCTATAGATATGAAGGAAAAAATCCCAATAATTATATCTGGTTTAATAATGAATTATGGCGAATCATCGGCGTATTTGATGAAGAAACCCACGGAGTAAGTGGAGAAAATTTAGTAAAAATAATAAGAGCTAATTCTATCGGAGGATTAGTATGGGATAATGACATTACAAATTCTTATTCTGGCAAAAATGATTGGTCAACATCTGATTTAAAAAATTTGTTAAATGGAGCATATTTAAATAGTGAAAATGGCACCGGAGGAGAATATTGTTATGGAGATCAGACAGTTGTACCAGCCAATTGTGATTACACTGAAACAGGAATAAATGATACATATAGACCAATGATAGAGAGTGTTACATGGCATCTCGGAGGACATTCAAGCGAATCTGCAACAGCTGAAGCCTTCTACGGATATGAAAGAAGTACTTCGGTATATAGTGGAAGACCAACAAGTTGGGATGGTTATATTGGACTCATGTATCCAAGTGATTATGGATATAGTGTCTTAGCAAGTTCTTGTGCAAGAACAACAGAGTTAGCTTTATATGATAGTGCAACTTGTGCCGGACAAAGTTGGTTGTATGGTCAAGGAATCGAATGGACAATCACTCCGTCCTCGGACTCTTGGAATGCTGTTATTACTATGTCTTATAGTGGATTGGTCCGTAACGACAACTCGGATTCTGGGGTGATTGTTCGACCTGTCTTGTATCTAGACTCTTCTGTCTATGTAATCGACGGAAATGGTTCACAAAGTGATCCATACATAATGGGTATGTGATAACTTTTAATCCTCCGATTGCGGATATCCCCGCCGCGGAGGAGCAAGTTATCCACATAAATGAAAGGATTAGAAAATGAAGAAAAGAATATTAGTTGTTAGTCTTATATTTTTAACTATAGTTATTAGTATTTTAGCTTCAAGCTATAATACTAATACTCGAAAAACATTTATTCAAGATGGAGTAACTTATGCTCTAACACTTGATGGGGAAAGTGTTAATACCATTCCACAAAAAGGTATGTATCAAGTAGATGTAGAGTGTGAAAATGCTACTGGTAAATGGTTATATGATGAGTGGAAATTAAGGCTTACAAATATGAGTACAGATAAAGTTACTTGTAATTTGGCATTTACAACTATCACTAAAACTAATTTAAACAACTACATCATAGGTTTATCTGGAACAACCCAGGGAACTGGAGAGGTAGTTAATGAAAATGGATATAGATACGAAGGAAAAAATCCAAATAACTATATCTGGTTTAATAATGAATTATGGCGAATCATCGGCGTATTTGATGAAGCATCCCATGGAGTAAGTGGACAAAATTTAGTAAAAATAATAAGCACAAACTCCATCGGAGGACTTGTATGGGATAATGAAATTGAAGATTTAGGACTTGTTGAAAATTTTTATGGCAAAAATGATTGGTCAAATTCTGATTTAAAAAATCTATTAAATGGAGCATATTTAAATAGTGAAAATGGCACCGGAGGAGAATATTGTTATGGATATGAATATGTACCAGCCAATTGTGATTATTCCGGAACCGGAGTAAATGATACATATAGACCAATGATAAAAAATGTAACATGGTATCTCGGAGGACATAATACGTATGATGCAACAGCAGAAGCCTTCTACGGATATGAAAGAGGTACAACAGTATATAGTGGTAGACCAACAAGTACGGAAGGATATATTGGACTCATGTATCCAAGTGATTATGGATATAGTGTCTTAGCTAGTTCATGTGCTAGAACAACAAATTTAAGTTCATATAGTAATGCATCATGCGCCGGACAAAGTTGGTTATATGGAGAAGGTATGGAATGGACAATTACTCCGAATTCGTCGGACCCAGCTAATGTGTTCTTTGTGTCCTCCGACGGCACCCTCACCAACTACTACGCGAACTACGGATGGGCGGCCGTCCGGCCTGTCTTGTATCTAGACTCTTCTGTCTATGTATACGACGGAAACGGATCTGTGAGTAATCCATATATTATAGGAATGTGAGAAATTTTAGTCCTCCGATGGCGGTATTCTCCGCCCGGAGGTCGGTATTCACATCCTTTTTAATTGCAAATGAGTATTATTTGCTATATAATATATATAGGTGTTGTATATGAAGAAGGAAAATCTTATTGTAATACTTTGTGGTGTTATATTTTTAGCTATTGGTTTAGTTATTACTTTTAATATACTTGAAAATAGAGAATATAAAAGTAATGATATAAGTGCTAGTATTAGTGATAATAAAACAAGTAACAAAGTAACTAATAATACTGTAAGTAATGAAGAAAATAAAGTTAGTGAAGATAATACAGTATCAGATGAAATGAAAGAATTTAAGGATACTATAAAGGATAATACAACTATAAATAAAGATAAAGTAAATGAAGAAATAAATAAAAAGAAAGAACAAGTAATAGATAATAGTAATAAAAATAGTATAAGTACAAGTAATAAAGATAGTAATATTATTACTTATAGTGCTAATGATGAAAAAGTAATTAATAGTTTAAATGAAACATTAAATAAAGTTAAAAGTAATGTAAGTGATAGTAACTTTTTAGATTCTGCTAAAGGGATATTTATAAGTGTTGTTGATTTTTTGTTTTATGATGGTAGTATTAATGGTGTTACTTTTGATGAACTTACAGATAATGGCAAGAAAAAAGTATTAGAAATAGCTAGTAGTATAGATAGTGCTATTGAAAATAAATTTCCGGGTTATAAAGATGCTATAAGTGCTAAAGCAAGTAATGCATTTAATAAAGCTAGTGAAATAATTAAAGATGGAGCTAAAGATTTAAATGATTTTGCCAGAGAAAAACTAGGAGAAGATAATTATCAAAGTATTATTGATGCTAAAGATGAACTTATTTATTATACTAAAAATGCCATTAATTTTATCGGAGATGTATCATCTAGTTTATGGAGCAGTGCCAAAGATAAATTAAATAATTGGTATCAAAATTTTAAAAATAACAATTAAAAGCACATTAGTGCTTTTTTAAATTGCTAAATATCTTTATTTATGCTATAATTTTTTTATAGTAGATGGAGGTAAATATGTTAGATAAAGATATAATTGATGAAATTAAAAATGAAGAAGAAAATGCTAATACTAATGAAATAGTTGAAATTGATGAAAATGAAGAGATTACTAAGACCCAATATGATTTAAAAGAAATTGAAGACAATAATAAATCTAAAAAGAAAGATAAAAAAGTAAAGAAACCTAGTAAATGGAGTATGTTACCTAAGAAAACTAGAATTATTATAATTGTTAGTATAGTATTGGTTTTACTAATTATTACAGGATTACTATTATATTTCTTTGTGTTTAGAGATAGAACACCAGAAGAAAAAAGACCAGAAGATCCTGTAGTAATTGTAGAAAAAGATAATTATCGTTATGAAGATGGATTTTTAGTAATACTTGATGAAGATAAAAATGAATTAGGAACATATGAATGTAGTAATAAAAATGAAGAATTATGTTATGTGGCATATTACAGTAATGAAGATGATTTTGATACAAATAAAAGAGTGTATGAAAATGGGGTACCTGTTGATATAAGAAGTGATATATTTAATGATTTATATGTCTTTATATATGATAATACTACTAAAGAAGATGGTAATGTTATATTATATGATTTAGAAAATAATGAAAATATTGGAGAATATGAATTAGTTAAAGAAATAAATGAAGAAAAAGTAATTGTTAAAGATTTAGAAGAAGAATATGGAGTATTAGATTTATCTAGTATAGTTAAAGAAACTATAGATTTTAAATATGATTATTTAGGATATATATTAGAATCTAGTGCCTTAGTTGGAGCTAATAACAATAATTATGTTTTATTAAGTTTAGATGGGGAAGAATTAAGTGATAATATTCCTGGAGAAATTAAGAACTTTAATAATAAACATATAAGTGTTGAAATAGATAATGATTACTATATATATGATTATGAAGGTATAAGACAAAGAGAAGATAGTTATGATTATATTAGATTTGTTGATTCTTATATAGTTGCTGCTGATAATAAAAAGTTATATGTTTTTGATAATGATGTTTATCCTCTTAATTTAGATGGAATAAGAATAGATAGTAGTAAATATAATACTGAACTTATATTTAATGCTGAATTAGTCCAAACCGGCAAGGAAGAGGCTTTTAATGCTTATGTTGAAGATGGATATTTTAAAATTGAAAATAATGGAAAATATACTAATATTAAAATAGCAGAAAGCACATTTAGTAAGAATATGGCATATATTAGTTATTTCCAAGGTAAATTATATTTTTATGGTGATGAAGAAAAAGAAGAAGTATTAGGTTCCTATGCTTGTAATTATGCTAATGATGTAACAAGCTCTACTACAGAACTTCAAAATTGTTTTATAGCTAAAGAAACTAAAGTATTAAATACTAGTGAAGATGTAAATGTTGGTTACTTACCAATATATAATGAAAGATTTGTCTTTATAACTGATACATCAAGACCTAATGCTAATGATAATATTATATTATATGATTTAAAAAATAATAAAAAATTAGCAACTTATAAAGAAGTTGATGCCAGAGTTTATAGTGATGATTTATCTATTAGTTTCATTGAAACTGCTGGAACTCAAGTTGTTGCTTATAGTATTAAAAATGATTCTTATTTAGTTATTAATATTGAATCTAGTGATGTAACTGGTGTAATTGAAGCGAAACAAGATAATGGTGATACAAATGTATCTGTATCAATGCTTGGTGAAAATTACTTATTTAAAAGAAGTAATGGAACATATCATTTATATAATCCAGATGGAGATGAAATAACAAGTAAAATAGAAACTAAAAATGAAATAGTAGATTATAAAGGTAATTATATTTTAGTTAATAATAATAAAGAATATACAATATATAGTTTAGATGGACCAGTAATTAAAAGTAGTAAATATATAATTCTTGAAGATACATATTATATTACTGTAAATGAAGAAAATAAAATAGGAGTATATACATTTAATCATGGTGATAAAGATTTAGCTAAAGATTTAGATTTATATATTGATGGTAAAGATATACCTAATGAAATAAGTTATGGTTTAAAAAGTGGAAATGTATTATCACTTACATATACAATAAATGATACAAAAGAAGTAACAGAAATATATATAGGATAGGGATATTATGTATGATAAAAAAACATTAATAGTTATAATTATATTACTAGCTATATTTACTCCTTTAGCAGTTATTGGAACATATTTCCACTTTTCTAAAGAAGATAATGTAGTAGTAGATGATAATCCTAATCATGAATTTATTTATAATAATAAAGTATATTTCTATTATAATAATGAATTAATTAATTCATATCCATGTAATAATTGTTCAAATGTCACAACAACAATTAATGATATAAAGTATCATACTAATTATTATAAATATGGTACTGAAGAAATAGAACCAATTATTAGTAGTGTAGCAGCGATATTTACTGAAGGAGATAAAATAATTATTTATGATTATAATTTAGATATTAAATTAGCTCAGTATGATGCTATTAAAACTTATAATATCTCTAATACTAATAATTTAATGTTTGTTCAAATTGGTGATATTTGGAGGGTAATTCAAATAAGTGAAAATGGTATTGTTGCCATAATAGACAATAATTTTGATTATGTTGCCATACCTAATCATTTAACTAATGATTATATATTAGATTCATCTAAAATTATAGTAAATAATGATGATGTTTGGCAAATAATTGATGTTCTTGAAAATAATGCTTTAATTACTGTTAATGAAGAAATAGTTGATTTTAATGATCTTTATTATATAACTTATACAGATGGATATCATATATATAATTATAATAATGAAGAAATATTTAGTAATATAATAAAAGATTATGTTGCCACAATTGATGACTATACTTTAATTGTTAGTAATATTAATAATTTATTAGTTTATAAAGGTAGTAGTAATACAATTGCTCAAAATATTACTTTACCAAATTATGAAGAAATAGATTTTGTAAAAAGTACTAATGGTATTGATATAATGCTTGATGGAAATTTGCATGATACTATTGCACTTGATTAAATAATTTGGTAAAATATGTTTATATTTCAAAGACATTTGAGGAGTAAAATAATACTTATTTAAAGAGATTTAGTGGTTGGTGGAAACTAAAATTAAGGTTATTTGAAGGTTGCAAATAGAGAAATACCGCAGAGGTGCGTTAAAACAATTAAGTTAAATAAAGGATGGTACCGTCGTAAAGACTCCTTGTACTATCCTTTTTTATTATAATAGGAAAGAGGGATAATGTGTTAGATAAGAAATATGATCACAAAAGTGTTGAAGAAGGAAAGTATGAAGGATGGCTTAAGTATTTTGAAGAAAGAGAAGGGCTACCTCCTTATGCCATAGTTATACCACCTCCGAATGTTACAGGAAAACTTCATTTAGGTCATGCTTGGGATACAACTCTTCAAGATATAATTATTCGTTTTAAAAGAATGCAAGGATATAATGCTATGTGGCTTCCTGGAATGGATCATGCAGGTATTGCAACTCAAGCTAAGGTTGATGCTAAACTTAAAAGTATGGGTATAAATCCGAGAAGTCTATCCAGAGAAGAATGGTTAAAGTATGCGTGGGATTGGAAAGATGAATATGCTAAAAATATTCATGAACAATGGGCAAAGCTTGGGCTTTCTTTGTGTTATTCTAAAGAAAGATTTACTCTTGATGAAGGGTTAAATAAAGCCGTAACTCATGTATTTAAAACTCTTTATGCGGAAGGTTTAATTTACCGTGGTGAAAAAATTATTAATTGGGATCCTTTAGCTATGACTGCTTTATCTAATGAAGAAGTTACATATAAAGAAATAAAAGGAGCATTTTATCATATTAAATACTTTATTGCGGGAACAAATGACTACTTAGAAGTAGCAACAACTCGTCCTGAAACTCTTTTTGGAGATACTGCAGTTGCTGTTAATCCCAAAGATAATAGATATAATAAATTAATTGGTAAAATGGTAATTTTGCCTCTAGTTAATAAAATGATTCCGATAATTGGTGATGAACATGCGGATCCAGAATTTGGTACAGGTATTGTAAAAATAACTCCAGCCCATGACCCTAATGACTTTGAGGTTGGAAACAGACATAATTTAGAGCGGGTAGTAGTCATGAATCCAGATGGCACAATGAATAAATACGCCGGCAAATACGAAGGACTAGATAGATTTGCCTGTCGCGAAGCCGTTATTAAAGATTTAGAATCCGAAGGATTATTAATAAGTGTTAAAGAAATTACTCATAATGTTGGTCATAGTGAGCGAAGTGGCGTTATGATTGAACCATTTCTATCAAAACAATGGTTTGTTAAAATGCGTCCTTTAGCAGATGCTGTACTCGAAAACCAAAAAAATAAAGATACCAAAGTAAATTTTGTCCCAGCTAGATTTGAAAAAATCATGAATCATTGGATGGAAATTACATATGACTGGTGTATATCTCGTCAACTTTGGTGGGGTCATAGAATTCCAGCTTGGTATAAAGGTGATGAAGTTTTTGTTGGTGATTCAGCTCCAGATGATGATTGGGTTCAAGATCCAGATGTACTTGATACTTGGTTTAGTAGTGCTTTATGGCCATTTTCCACTCTAGGTTGGCCGGAATTTACTAAAGATTATGAAAAGTTTTATCCAAATAATGTCTTAGTCACCGGCTATGATATAATACCATTTTGGGTAAATAGAATGACTTTCCAAGGCCTTCATTTTACAGGTCAAAGACCATTTAAAGATTGTTTAATCCATGGCCTAATCCGGGACAAACTTGGAAGAAAGATGAGTAAATCTTTAGGTAATGGCGTCGACCCTATGGATGTTATTGAAAAGTATGGTGCTGATGCCCTAAGATATTTCTTAGCAACTTCTTCTGCTGCAGGAATGGATTTAAGATATGATGAAGATAAAGTTGCCTCTTCTTGGAATTTTATCAATAAGCTTTGGAATGCCTCTCGCTTTGTTTTAATGAATATAGAAGATTTAAATGAAGAAAGTTACACTCTAGATAATTTAAAACAAGAAGATAAATGGATTTTAACTAAACTTAATAATACTATTAAAATAGTAACTAAACATATGGAAAAATACGAATTTAATATTGTTGGTGCTGAAATATACAATTTCGTTTGGAATGATTTTTGTGATAATTATATTGAATTTGCTAAATTTAATTTAAATGATTTAACTACTAAATCAGTTTTATTAAAAACATTAACAGATATTCTAAAAATGTTACATCCATTTATGCCTTATGTAACTGATGAAGTATATAACATGTTACCTATAAAAGAAGAAAGTATTATTATAAGTCATTATCCAAAATATAATAAAAATGAAATATATTTAGATGATGCTAATGAAGTAGATAATATGTTAGAATTTATAAAAGCATTTAGAACAGTAAAATTAGAAAATAAAATAGGAAGTAATTTTGAAGTAAGTATTAATAAAGAAAATAATTATGATCTAATATTTAAAGTATTAAAGATTAATAATATAGTTAAGCAATCTTCAAAGAAAAAAATAAATGTAAAATATTTAGATTATGATATTAATATTTATTATGAAATAGTTCTATCTGAAGAAGATAAATTAATAAAAGCTAAACAACTTGATAATTTAAAACAAAGTATCGCCAGAAGGAAAAAATTACTAGCTAATGAGTCATATGTTAATAAAGCTCCAAAAGAGTTAGTAAAAAAAGAACGAATGACTTTAAAGGAAGAAGAAGAAAAGTTAAAATTAATGGAAGAAAACTAGAGCAAAAGCTCTAGTTTTCAACATATTTAGCTAAAATTTCATCTTCATAATCTGTAGTAGATAAATAATAAATAACATTATTTATTACTATTATAATAAAGTTATCATTATAGACATATTCTTCAACTTTTTTATAATTTTCTTTATCAATTATATTATCAGTATAATCTCTATAATACATAGGATTATTAAATATTTCCATGTTACCAACAACTTTACTTTCTTCATCATTAATATTAACTGTAGCATTAGCAACATAATAATTATATACGGTATATGGATAGTCGACATCCTCAGTTACTTCAATTTTTTCAATATTATTTGTTGTATTATAAGTTATATTAATATCTTCATCTTCCACTAAAGGAATAGGCTCAATATTATTAAAATCAGAATATTTTAAATTATAAGTAGCATTATCATCAATATATAAGATTTCTGTTATATAATCATCATTATAATAAAATGTTATAGCAATATTTTTGAAAATAGATCCACATATACTAATATAATTATTCATAGTACAAGTATAATCATTATAAATTTTAGATACATATTCTTTTAAATTAATTAAATCAGAATTTAAATTATAATATATACTTTCAGTCTCTTCTAAAGTATTAGGATTATAAAATTTATGATTTTCTATTTGATATTCATAATCATTGTATATTCCCTTTATAATATTATAATATTTTTCACCACTATATTTATGATTTTTATTAAGATAACTAATATTATATTCAAATGCATAATTAGCATTATATGTTTTATTAAGTAATGTTTGTAATTTACTAATGACTTTTTTATTTCTTTCTTCTTCGCGTTTTCTAAGAATATCACTAGTTTGATCTTTTTCTTGCTCATCTATTTTATGAATATTTGATGTATCAGAGCATCCTGTAATAAAAAATATAAATAAAAATATTAAAATTAAAGCTTTCTTCATAGTTACCACCTAGCTAAAGTATAACAAAAGAAACTTAGTTTGTCTATAAAATTAGAAAAAAAATATTGTAAAATTAATGTAAAGTATATTGATTATTTGTTATATATTTGTGATAATAGATATGTAAGTTAATTAGGGATTGTATAGAAATTAACTAATTTTTTTAAAAAAGCAGTAAAACTGTTGACGATTAGTGTAAAATGTAATATAATAATAATGTATTAAATGAGTTATAGCTCATATAATATTAATGTAAATCTATTACGATTTACACAAAAAA
>CALVYM010000038.1 GCA_944372205.1 uncultured Bacilli bacterium | reverse complement strand
AAACTTGACAAATAAAAACCCTTATATTAAAAGGGATTGAACTACGTTAATTTAGTAGGCAACTGCAAAACTCGGGAGAAAATCGCTAATGATGTAACTGGAGCCTTAGAAGAAAATGTGGTAATTACTAAAGTAACGGTAGATACTTTCGGAGAAACTTACAAAGTAGAAAAAAATTAAATGCCTATAAATATAGTGCATTTTTTTTAAAATTAATATATAATTATAATGGTGAAGAAAAATGGATATAATAACATATATAATTTTAGGTATTATTCAAGGTATTACAGAACCAATTCCAGTATCTAGTAGTGGTCATATATTTTTATTTAAAAATTTATTTAATACCAATATGTTTAATTCCCTAAACTTTGAAATAATTTCTAATTTTGGATCATTTATTGCCATATTTATAATATTTTGGAAAGATATTAAAGAACTAATTATTGCCTTTTTTTCTTATATCTTTAAAAAAGATACCAGGAAAAAATATAAAGATAAATTTAGATATGCTTTATATATAATTATTAGTACTATTCCTGTTGGAATAACAGGATTTCTATTTAAAGATGAAATAGAAAATTTATATAGTTTAAATGGTCTTGCTATAGCATTTTTAATTACTGCTCTTGCTTTATTTATTGTAAGAAATATTAAAGGAACTAAGAGTGATGAAGATATAAAACTAAAAGATGCAATACTTATTGGATTAATCCAAGCCGTAACAATAATTCCTGGAATTTCTCGTAGTGGAACAGTTTTAGTTGCTTGTTTACTTTGCAATTTAAAAAGAGATACATCTTTAAAATATACATTTATGTTATATTTTCCAGTAAGTGTTGGTACTATGATTTTAGGAGTAAGTGATCTTGCCAATACTACAGAACTATCAAGTATGTTAGTTCCATACCTTTTAGGTATGGTTGCGGCAGGTATAGTTACATTTTTTTCGTATCGTTGGCTTAGTAACTGGGTTAAAAACGGTAAACTTTGGAAATTTTCCATCTATTGTGTATGTCTAGCAATATTTATATTTATATATTTTAGGTAGTGATTAAAGTGAAGAAAAAAAGTATTAAAAGTAGTTTAATTATAATAATTATTATACTAATATTAATCCTTGGAGCACTCATTTTTCTATATTTTACTAGTAAACAAAAATTAGAAGAATATAACACAGAGTTATTAGAACTTCATGCTAAATTAGAAGCTAATAATAAATACGCATCATGTCTTATTACTCCATATAAAAGTGAAGAAGTAGATACATTATTTAATGAATTATTAAGTACACTTAATAATAATGAATTATCCATTTATTTTGAAGATTTAAATAATGATTATACTTTAACAATAAATCCTGATACAATATATTATAATGCAAGTATTATTAAATTATTTGATGCTTCATATATAATAGATAATAATGTTGATTTAAATGATACAATAACTTTTACTGAAGAATATAGAAATTTAGCTAAAGAAGAAGGATTATTAAAATATGAAGTAAATAGTGAAATACCTATTAAAGATATACTTTATTATTTAATATCGGTAAGTGAAAACGCCGCACATAGAATGCTTACTGATTATATTGGGGTTAATAATCTAAAAGAATACACCAAAAATACTTTAGAAGTAAATCTAACAATAAATGAAAATGATAGATTTGGTTATATGAATGTAACAAGTACTAATACACTACTTAAACACATTTATGAATTACTCCAAAATGATAATGAATATACTACACTTCTTAAAGATGCAATGAATAATACATATTACAATGCTCTTAATTTTGATGATAAAAACTTCTTACATAAATATGGATATTATAGCAGGTATTTCCATGATATAGGCATATATGATAATACTAATCCATATACAATATCTATATTTACTACATTTGGCAATCCAGATAATGGAGCATTAGATAAAGTAAGTAATATAAGTAAAGAAATATATAATATTTATGAAACTAACTTAAATAAAAAAGAAGAATATTGTTATAATTTAGCTTATAACTAATATTCTTCTTTTTTATTTAATTCTGATTGGGTCACTTTGGGTTCCTAATCCTGAAACATATTGAGTTGATGATGTTAGGTAAAAGACTGGTCGCACCGAATTACGATTAGACACACGGTAAAGATAGTAGACATAACCAGTTCTATACAAATCAAATGCATTATTCGAACTGTCCAATTCACGGGAAATAGTCCATTCGGTTGACCCTAGGTACATCCAATTATTACTTGTTATTGATGAGCTATGATTATTTCCCAATGTGCTTGTCCAATAACTATTACTTGCTGCAAAACCATAATCACTTACGTACATTAATCCTATTTTCATACTATCTGTTGTACTATTTGAATTACTTCCTACCTCATAATTATATACTACTTTTGGTGTACTTGTTCCATTTAATACACTCATTCCTCCTACTTTAAATGCATGTATTGCTATTTTATTTTGCCATGTACTATTTAATGTATTTAAGAATGTTATATTTAATGTATTTCTTATATCATTACTACTCCATGTGTTATTGGAACTATCCCACACATAACTTCCATAACTTGTTGATTTTATTAATTTTACTTCACTACCAAATACTCCAATAATACGGTATAAATTATCTTCATCACTGCAATCATCACCAAAGCATACATAATTATTTGGATTAGCACCTGCATATCTATATGAATTATCTGCGGCAGAGTTTGCTAAACTACTTGTATGATAATAAAGTCCATTTGAGCCTTGTGATGTATATAATCCTTTAATGTAATCTGCTAATAAAATTCCATCATCTGTACTAACAGTTAATTTATATTCATTAGACAAAACACCATTACAGTCTTTAACATAAATTATAATATCATAATCTATTCCTATTTCCAAATTATCAAATATATAATAATTTTCGGAATTAACACCAGCAATATTTACACTATCAATTATAAAATAATACTTACTTATTTCTTTTTCACTTGTTGCATTTATAGTTAAAGTAAATCCTCTTATAGTTACATTACTAACTTCTACCCTATTTATTACTGGTTTTGATTCATCAGTAGTACTAACACTAACTTCATATATATTAGATTTAGCATTTGTGCTGTCTACTGCATAAATCTTAATCTTATATTCTGTTAATTTATTTAAATCATTTATTATTATTGGATTAGCTGTACTTTCTACATATTCTTCGCTATCATTTAATGCATAATAATATTTACTAATACTTCCATTTTCACTTGTTACACTTACATCTAATGTAACTGATGAACCAGTTACATTAGTAATACTTACATTATCTATCCAGACTCCATCATATTTATCAAAGTACACATAACACTGATCTGATGAACTACTTAATAAATTTACTGTATTATTTTGTGAGTTATATTCTAATTCTCCACCTCTCTCACATCCACTTAATGTTTCATTAAATATATAACCAGATTCTGGCCAGGTATTATCTTTTGTTTCTATATATTCTCCAGAACCAGCTTCTGATTCATACATCATAGTAATCATATTACTATTTATTACAGGTTCTTCTTTTGTTATATTTGATATTATATTATTTGAATTATCTTTATTATTAAAAATAACTACTGTTACTAAAATTAATGTTAATAACATAAAACTTACTAACAATATTCGTTTTCGCATAGTACCACCAAGTATATTTTATAATCTTTAGATAAAATTTAACTATGTTTACTCCTAATAAGGTGTAAATTAAATACATCTAATTAAATGTATAAGAAAATATTGTTAGTGATTAAGATGTATTACAATAGATTAAGAGAAATTAGAGAAGATAAATCACTTACTCAAAGTGATATAGCTAAAGTGTTAAATACTACTCAACAACAATATTCTAAATATGAATTAGGTATACAAGTTTTACCACTAGAAAAGATTAATATACTTGCTAATTACTATAAACTTCTATAGATTATTTAATTGGTAGAACAGATGAAAGGAAACCATATCCTAAATCTATATTAAGCAAATAATATTTTCACAAAAAAACATGACTAATTGTCATGAAAGAATGATTACCAAATTTCCTGAATTATGTTATATTTAATTTTTTACCTTTTTGCTTTTATTGTAAATTTCAATAAATTTAAGATAGTCATCAATATCAACTCTTCCTATTTTCATTTGTATGTTTTTTGCTGGAATATCATATATGTAATCACATTTTACTATACTATCAGTATGTAAATTATTAATTGATGATTTATTTATTCTAACATTTGATGAATAGTTTTCTTTATTAATTTTAGAAGATACTATCATACCAAAATACTCTATAGGAACAAGTTCATTATCATCAGATATAATAACAAATAAATGATTTTTGCCTTGAGAACCGTCTTCATATTTATAATTAGAAACAAACACTATATCTCCAATTTCATATCTACTCTTTTTCATACAACCATTTCCCCTTTCTTTATTATTTTAAATATGAGCTTAATTTACCTTGATGTTCTTCTTCATCAGCTGGTACATTTTTAAAAGCATCTGAAAGAGGTTTAATGCGATTATTCTTTTTGGCATCTTTAATCATTTTTTGAACTTTCTTTTTTAATTCAGGATTATCAAAACTTTTTTCTTTTTTTGATTTAACCATATTATACCTCCTCTCATTATCAAAATAACATATTATTTTAAAAAAAGCAACAAAAAATAAGAGGTAAAATCAATTAAAGCCACAAAAAATCCCATAAAAAAGGAAGAATTATTCATCTTCCTTAAAAGTGTGAGTTTTGAGTTTATATGTTAATTGTGTATAGTTTGTAATATAATATTACAATATTTCTTCTTTAACTTATTCGCATTCCTCCTTTATTACAAATTAATCATACTAAATGTTTATGAAGTTTTTGTGTTGGAAGTATGAAATAATTATATTTTAATCTTAAAATAGAAAGTTGAACCTTTTTTTAACACTGAGTTTACACCATATTCATAGTTATGCAATTCAAGTATTTGTTTTACTATAGAAAGTCCTAGGCCAGTTGACACAACATTTCTTTGATGTTTTTTATCACTTTTA
Organism: uncultured Bacilli bacterium; assembly: GCA_944372205.1. Lineage (GTDB taxonomy): Bacteria > Bacillota_I > Bacilli_A > RF39 > UBA660 > Onthocola_B. Next base: position 5,500 of record CALVYM010000038.1, on the reverse strand, counting down.
TAGTATTTATCCCAAATATATGGTATTTCTTCTTTCTTTATACCTTTACCAGTATCAATAATTTCTACTAAGTAATATTTTTTATGTTTAGTTACTCTAATTGTAACTGTTTTATCATCACCAGTATAATTAATAGCATTATTAACTAAATTATATATTACTTGATTTAATTTCTTTTTATCAGCTTTAATCCATATTTCATCTGGCATTTCCACATTAATAGTATACTGTTCAGTTTCTTTTATAATTTGATATCTTTTAACAATAGAATTTATTTCTTCTGCTAAATTAAATTTTTCTAACTTTAATGTATCAGCATTAGATTGCATCTTAGATAAATCTAGAATATCATTTACAAGAACAGTAAGTCTATCCGTTTCATCAACTATAATACCTAAATGTTCATTCATTTTATCATGATCTTTATAAGATATATCTCTAATCATTTCGGCATAAGCTTTAATCATGGTTAGAGGTGTTTTTAAGTCATGCGATACATTTGCCATTAAATCACGCCGTAATTCATCAGTTTTAGCCATTTCTTTTTGAGCTTGGGATAAAGTACTAGCTAATTCATCTATTTCTTTAATACCTGATTCTTTAAATTCCACTTTACAGTCGCCATTACCTAGTTTTTTAGCCTTTTTAGTTATTTCAGTTATAGGATCAGTTATTTTAGTTGATAAAAAAATTGATATTATAACTGCAATAAATATACCCAAAAAACATACATACATTAATTGTTGTTTAATAATTAAGGTAACTTCAGTTATATCTTCTAGATTAGAATATAAAAAAGTATAATTACCGGAATTTTTTAAACCATATAAAAGTGCCGCAACATGTTTATCGTCATTAACAAATTGATAAGCTTTAAAATCTTCATCACTATTAACAAAGTTAAGCATTAATTCTTGAACTTTATTATTGTCATTTTTTAAGGCACAACCTTCCATATTTAAATTATATCCAGTAATATTACCAAAATCATCTGTTACAACTATACAAACTTCATTTTGATAAGATATATCTTGTAGCATGCTATCAAGTTCCAAGGTATTAGCCTTTTTTATAGATGCAACAATGCCATCCATATTAGATATTTGTTCTCTTTCATAATAAAAGTCAAATATCCATGCTTGACATATCCACAAAAGTAAAATAATTACAACATTAAAAACAAGCAAATAAACAAGGGTTTTTGCTTGAATACTAGTTTTTCTTTTCATCTTCATATTCAAACTTATATCCCATACTTCGAACAGTTACTATCATATTTTTATATTTACCTAAATGTTTTCTTAATGTCTTAACATGAGTATCAACTGTCCTATCATCACCATAAAAATCATATCCCCAAATATTACTTAATAAATTTTCTCTTGATAAAGCAATGTTTTTATTGTCAATAAAGTATTTTAATAAATCATATTCCTTTGGTGTTAAATAGACTTTTTTACCATCAATATAAACATCATGAGCAACATTATCTAATTTTATTCCTTCAATTTCATAAACTTCTTCTTTTGTTTCTTTTCTCTTAGTTATCGCTTTAATTCTTGCTACTAATTCTTTGGGACTAAAAGGTTTAGTTACATAATCATCAATACCTAAATCAAAACCAATAAGTTTATCATATTCTTCACCACGAGCTGACAACATTATAAAAGGAATGTCTTTAATTTTCTTAATTTCCCTGCATGCCGTATAGCCATCCATTTTAGGCATCATAATATCCATAATAATTATATCAAAATTATTATGTTTAACTTTTTCAATGGCATCGATCCCATTTTCAGCTTCAACTACATTCATTTTTTCGAGTAATAAATACTCTTTTATAACATCTCTAATTAATTTTTCATCATCGACAACTAAAACATTCATAACATCACCAACAATATTATATATACTAATTGTGAAAAAAGCATGAAATTTATCTCATTCGTGCTTTTTCTCCTACAAAATATGGAATTCTAGTAACTTCTTCCTCGCTATTTTCAACGCGACTTATTACTTTGATATCATCTTTTCCCATAACAAATGTATCAATTGAATAAAATTCCCTTTTCTCATATTTACTTTTATATTCTTCAGTAATTATAGAATAAACTTTTATTGCATCAGGAAATACTTCTATTTCTGAATTAAATGATTTATTATATTCCATACCATCTTTTTCTTCAGCTAGTAACCCATCAGCTAAAATAACTTCATCATCAATTTTCTTTAAAAACATATTAACTATAGTACCATTTTTAAATGAACTTATATTACTAATCAAATACCTTAATACTCTTGCTTCTTCTAAAGTCATTCCCATATAAGGAAAATACTGTTCTTCTTCTAAAATATCAGCATTCATATATAAATTTAATCACCTAGCTAATATTATAACATATTTTAAAAAAATAGCAATAAAATAACACTATATTATATTTGGGAATAGTCAATTCATCATCTGATTAATTGTCTATTTCCAAAACCAAATAAAGCATTAAAAAAAACTCCCTAATGGAGTTTTATTCTTCTTCTAATTTAGCAACTATCTTTTTTAGAGCACTTGCTGTTGCTTCTTTTAATTCAGCAGTAGTTTTTTCTAAAACTGGAGTTCCTTTTTCTACTGCAAGTTTATATAAATCTTCTGCTTTTTTTTGAATTTTTTTAGCTTTTTGTTTAGCAATCTTTAAAACTTTTTCTTTATCTAAGTCTTTCAATTCTTTTTCTATTTCATCAACTTTTTTTAAAATCATTTTTTTAATATCTTCTGCTTTTAATTCTTTAGCTTGAGCAACTATTTCATCTAATTTTTTCTTAATATCTGCTCTAGTTTCTTTACCAGATTTTGGAGCAAACAAAATACCTAATCCAGCACCAACTGCTGCTCCCGCTAAAAATTTAGTAATACCACTATTCTTCTTCATAATCATCCTTCTTTCTTTTTTTATTTTTATTTCTAAATAACAACTTACTAAATACACTACCCGTTACTTCTACTAATTTATCAGTAAAAGCTGCAATTTTGTCAGTTGTAAAATCAATTAAATTAAATACAGAATTTAAAGATTCTACTTTTTCATTGACATTATCAACTACTTTTTCTACCTTATTCATAGTTATTATAGTCTTAATTCCTAAAATTATGCCAACTATAAGCAAAATTATTAATAAAATATAAATAACTAAAGGTAAAAATGATAACCAAAATTCCACTAGTAATCACCATCCTCTCTGTTGTCATACATTGAATCAATTAATTCAAATAAATCATTTTCAAGTGTATCATCATCTTCATCATCTATTATTTCTTTTTTCACGCTTTTATTTTCTGGTATTATTTCTTCTAAATCTTCATCTATTTTTTCATAATCATCTAATTCATTAGATATATTCCTACTAGTAGTATTTTTCTTTTTATCGTTTTTATCCACATTAATTTCTACATCAGCTGTATCTTCTAGTAATTCATCAATAGTTTTTACTTTTTGTTTCTTTTCTTCAGCATTTTCTTTTAATTTAACAGTAACTGTTTCTTCATAAAAAGTTTCTTTTGGTTCTTCATCTAATGCTTCAATATCCCCAAAAGCTTTTTTTCTAACACTATTAAAATCTAGGTTATTATTTCTATTTTCTTCAGTTACATCTTTAATATCTTCAACTTTATAATCTTCATTTAAAATACCATAAACTGGAGATATAATTGGTGAAGGTTTAAATTTTTTCTTTTCAACTACTTCCCTAGTTTCTGTTCTTTCATATCTACCATAATCATATTTCTTTTCAATTTTTTTCTTTTTTTCGTATTCTAATACATTAGTTGTTGGTTTTTTTTGTTGACGATTCATTGTACTAGAGAATTCTTCTTCATCAAAATCCGGAAATGGGAAAGTATTTTCAGATTTAAATAACTCCCTATCGCTTAAATCATTATAGTTAGTTTCCCGAGTTACTTTAGGTGGTTCATATGCGGGTTCTCTATATTGTTGTGTTTCTCTTATTGGTTCACGGACTGGTTCAGGACGAACTTCAGGTCTTCTTTGAGGTTCTATTTTTTCCGCAATTGGTCTTTTAACTTCTGATTTTTCTTCTTTTTTTTCATTATTTACTTTAATAGTTTCTGTTTCTTCTATTTCTTCATCTTCAAATAATATATCTTTAATTTTATTAAATAATCCCATATTATTCACCTTCCTAATTTAAATAATCTGTATCTGGCACTACTTCTTCTACAGGCTTGTAATCTTCTGGATCTACCAAAACTGATTCATTATTTTCTCCACCAGTATTGAATATATCCATTTCTTCTTCAGCAAAATTCAAAACATTATCTTCTAACAAATTAGCAATTATATTATCATTATACTCAATGCTTCGAAGTATGCTTATAGCAGATATCATGCTCAACTTAATATCATTTTTATCTACTATCACTTCTATTTTAGCATAATTATACATAATTTCAACTAAATATTGATTATTTTCTCTTAAATTTACTTCAATATACCCAAATTTGTCACCATTTGTTATTTTTGCTGAAAATTCACTAGTATTATTCTTCTCATATTCATACTTAACTTTATTTGTATAACTTACAGCATCAACATATAAATAATAATTATATCTGCCATCATCAATTACTTCATTAAAAAGAGTACTATCTTGCACTTGCATTCCCCTAGGTAAATAATATTTATACCCAGTTCTAAATTCATTTACTCTAGGACTTTCAACAGCAAAATTTGTAGCAATTTGTTCATAAGTTAAATCTTTTATATTTGTACAACCCGTAAGAATTAATAACAACCCAATAATCATAATAATTTTTTTCATATATTTTTCCTCATATACATAATTATACCAAAAAAATTGCCACTAATAAAGTAGCAATGTTTAATTTATCCGAATGGGGTCAGTTTGAGTTCCAGATCCGCTGAGATAAGTAGTCGAAGACTCAAGATAGAAGGACGGCCGCACCGCAATACTGCCGTTCACATAGAGGTTGCCGTCGACAAAACCGGTGTTATTCACACGGAACGCAAGGTTCGAAGTGTCCGAATTGCGGGAAATAGGCCATTCAGTAATACCAGCTAACCAATTACTACTTTTTGCTGGTTCATAATTAAATAATTCTGTTGTCCAATAATCCGGACTTGCCGCAAATCCAAAATCACTTACATACATTAACCCTATTTTCATACTATCTGTTGTGCTACTTGAACTACTTCCTACTTCTGTATTGTAATATTGTTTCGCTGTATTTGTTTGACTATTTGCCATTCCTCCTACTTTAAATGCGTGTGTTGCGATTCTGTTTTGCCATGTTGCACTTAATGTACTTAAGAATGTTGTGTTTAATGTACTTCTTATATCTGGTTTTGTACTACTATTCCATGTATTACTATTTCCACTATCCCATGCATAACTTCCATAACTTGTTGATTTTATTAATTTTACTTCACTACCAAATACTCCAATGATTCTATATAAATTATCACTTGGG
>CALVYM010000037.1 GCA_944372205.1 uncultured Bacilli bacterium | reverse complement strand
TGCAGGTGTAGTTTAATGGTAGAATAAGAGCCTTCCAAGCTCCTGACGGGAGTTCGATTCTCCTCACCTGCTCCATTTATTTAGTTATTAAAACGGGAGTATCCGTTTTAATATAGATTTTAACTTATATTTCATAGACGTGAAACAGTTTAATCGTTTTGAATTAAGAGTGTCAAACACTCTTTTTTCTTGTGTTATATCAGTATGACTATATACATCTAGCGTTGTACTAACTTTACTATGTCCAAGTCTTTTTGAGACTTCGGTAATAGGAATTCCTTCATCTAAAAGAAAAGTAGCATGACTATGTCTAAATTGATGCAAAGTTATAGGCCTTATTCCTGCTTTTTCACAGGCTTGGTTCTGTAAAGAAAAAATATAAATTAAAAAATAGTATAAAACTAAAGAAAGGATTCCGCGTAATGTTGTAGAATTTTTAGATTCAGCTGATCAAGTTGGAGTTGATATTTTTATTCCTCCAAGATTTGATTGTGAAAAATGTGATGGTTTAATGGTTCCTATCTATTATATCAGTATAAATGGTAAAGGTTTTTAATATAAAGAAGACTTTAATATTATTATTTTTTACTTTTAAAACCAATCATAGTTTTAGTATGCTTGGTTTTATTTTTACGAACATTATTTTGCTCATCTTATAAGAAATGAACTTTCCTATAAGATTAAAAAACTAGATTTTATCTAGCTTTGAAGACGAGGCGTGTCAAACATGAGATTACATTTTATCATAATTTTTACAATTATAAACAATAATAATATTTATTTTTAGCTTAAAAAATGTTATGATTATAATAGAAAGGAGTATATAATGGAAGAAAATATTAATGTTACAAGTGAAGTAACAAACGAACCAGAAAAGAAAGGAGGAAAAAAGAAAAAGACTATAATTATTGTATGTATAATAGTATTATTAGTTATTATTGCAGCTGTTTCTATTTACTTTTTCGTAATTAGAAAAAGTGATAATAAAGAAAATAATAATAATGAGGTTAAACATGAAACAGAAATTATTAATACCAATTCACCATATAAATTAACAAGCAATGGATTAGAACCTTTTGACTTATACTTTATGCAACTTGAAAACAATGGTAAAAACAAAGTTTATAGTCCACTATCTATAAAGTATGCTCTTGCAATGTTAAGTGAAGGAGCAAATGGGGCTACAAAAGAACAAATAGATAATATTATTGGTGAATATAGTGCCAGAAAATATAATAATAGTGATAATATGTCATTTGCTAATGGCTTATTTATCAAAGATACTTATAAAGATTCCATTAAAAGTTCATATATAAATACTGTTGCTAGCAAATACAATGCTGATGTAATAATTGATTCATTTAAAAATGCTAATACACTCAATTCATGGATTAGTGATAAGACATTTAATTTAATCACTAATATAACTGATGAAATTTCTGATTTGGATTTTATATTAGTTAATGCCCTAGCTATTGATATGGAATGGGTTGAAAAGATACAAAGTGAACATGGCATTTACACAGTTAAATTTCCTCATGAATCCGTAGATAATGAAAATCGTATGTATGGTTTTTCTGTATATGGATTAGATATAGCCGATTATCACAGACTGGAATTTGAAGGTGTTGATTATGAAGTAAAATCAGTAGAAATTGGTGCGATTGCTAATAATTATGATATTATAAACATTTTAGGTGAAGATAATATTAGACAAACTGTAAGAGAAGCTTTTGAAAAATATAAATCAGAAAATCCAGGAACAGTATATGATTATTCTATAAGAGAAATAACAGACTTTGATACTTGGTTTGATACTTATTATATAAAAGAGTTAGAAAGTAATTTTGGTCATGTTAGTTCATCAACAGACTTTGAATTTTATATTGACGATAATACCAAAGTATTTGCTAAAGATTTAAAAGAATATGATGGTACGACTTTGCAATATATAGGAATTATGCCAACAAATACTAGTTTAGATAATTTCATTGAAAATATGGAAGCTAGTGATATAAATACATTAATAAATAATTTAAAACCTATGGAACTTAGTAGTTTTAAAGAAGACTATATTACAGAAATATCAGGTTATATTCCAATGTTTAAAATGGATTATGAACTTGATTTAATAAGTGATTTAAAAACCTTAGGTATTACAAGTGTATTTGATAAATCTGCTCAATTATCTAATATTACCAGTGATAAGGCTTATATAACTGATGCTAGTCATAGTGCCAATATTGAATTTTCTAATGATGGTATTAAAGCTGCAGCAGCTACAATTGTTGGTGGGGCTGGAGATGCAACAGATCCAAATTTTGATTACTTCTTCGAAATTCCTATTGAAAAAATAGATTTAACATTTGATAAACCATTTATGTATTTAATTAGAGATAAAGAAACTGGAGAAATTTGGTTTGCTGGTACAGTTTATGAACCAATTGATATGGCAGAGTATGAAGAAGAATATGAACAATATTCTAAACAATATTTTAATGAACTTGGTTGGTAATATAAGATTGGGTAATTTCCAATCTTTTTTATTTTATTTTAAAAAAAGCTTATATTTTATTATAAATTGGTATAAAATATTAATTACAAAACACAAGTTATGTTTTTTAAAAAAAATTATACATCTTAGACTGTTTTTAATATGATTGTGACTTTGATCACGGAGAGTAAGAACTCTCAATAACAAACTTTGTGGTTTGTTTTTTTATACTTTAAAAAATTTACAAGTTTATTTTGTAAATTTTTAATATTTAAGGCTATTATCAATTAATAAATCTTCTTTTTTATATTTCTTTAAAGAGGCAATTAATTCATCTTTAGAATTTATTTCAATAAATATTGCAACACTTGCAAAGTTTTTAGGTAAAATGCTTATGGAATATTTATTAATGATTATATATTCTATAGATTCCCAATAAAGTTTATTAGACATTACCTTTTTACAAGAACTTTCTATACCTTCTTCATCAATAATTATTTTAGAATTACTATGTTTTAAATACTCTCTTAATTTATATTTAGCTTCAATTAATAAATAAATATATAATAAAATAAATATAAAAGTAATTATTGCTAAAGAAGATATTTGGGGAATAAATAAGAAAATAATAGTAGATAATAACAATATTATAATATAAAAGATAAATACTTTAATTAAAGAATGAACTTTTGTTTTAGGCCTTTTCTTAAATATATAATAGTTATTAGAAATATACATTATTTCTTCATAATATAATTTGTTACTTGCTTCATTACTAATAAATGTCATTTATCCTCCAGATAATTCATTATTGCAAAAGCTGCATTTCTTCCTGCTCTGGCTGCAAAAGCAACTGTACTTTTAGTACCTGCAACATCTCCTCCAGAAAAAATTTGAGGATCTGATGTAGTGCCTGATTCATCTATTAAAATTCTATCATTTTTTAATTCTAATCCTATTGTTTTAACTAAATTATCAGGATTTGCTCCAATAGCCATAATAACATAATCACATAAAAATGTATAATTAGATCCTTCAATATTTTGAACACTTATATTATCTTCAACTTGTTCTAACTTTGTTTTAATAAGTTCAACACTTTTAACACTTTTATCTCCCTTAATAGCTATAATATTAGTTTGAAATAAAAACTTAATACCATCTTTTAAAGCATCATTTATTTCTTTAATTTCTGCCGGAGCAGAATCTTTATTCTTACGATACACAATATAAACTTCTTTAGCTCCCATTCTTTTAATAGTTCTTGATGCATCCATAGCAACATTACCACAACCAGATACTAAAACTGTTTTATCTTTATAATCAGGATGTTCGCCATATTCCAACAATTCATTAGCACCATATACACCATCTAAATATTCTCCAGGTATATGCATTTTTTTAGAAACATTAGCACCAATAGCAAGAAAAATTGCCTTATATTCTTTCTTTAAATCATCTAAAGTAAAATCTATACCTAAGCATTTATTTAAATTTACTTTTATACCTAAGTCAATTATTTGTTTAATATTGTTATGTAGTATTTCTCTATCCAAACGAAAATCGGGAATACCATGATAAAGTAAGCCACCAAGATAGCTATGTTTTTCATAAATTGTCACATCATAACCATTTCTTCTAAGAAAAGCAGCACAAGTAAGACCAGCTGGACCAGCTCCAATAATAGCTACTTTTTTATTATTATTTTTAATTGTTGTTTTACTCCAATTATTCTTAATAGATAAATCACCCACAAAAGCTTCAAGATCCCCAATTGCAACACTTTCTTCTTTAATTCTCCGGACGCATTTACCTTGGCATTGCCTTTCATGGGGACAAATTCTCCCACATATTGGAGCTAAAACTGTAGTTTTTGATAATACCTTATAAGCTTCATGATATTTTTCATCTTTAATTAAATTTATAAACTCTGGAATATCATTATTTAAAGGACACCCCAAAGAACAAGGCTTTTTTGCACAATTTAAGCAATATTCCGCTTTTTTTATTATATCATTATTCACTTGCTTAACTCCTAGATTCTTATATTTTTCTCTTAATTTATTTTTAACTGCATCACTTGCAAATATGTAATCAATTGAATTTATATTACATTTTATTAAATCTTCAATAGTTAAATTAGTTTCATTTAATATTTTAGTATATTCTTTATTTATATCAGTATTTGATACTGTATCATTATCAGTATTAATAGATATATTTACTCCTAATTTATATAAATCTTCAATTGGATGATGATTTTCTATAACTTTTGTTTGATAATTACTAGTAACACATACTTCAAGTAATACTTTCCTATCAATAATTTTTTGAAGTATTTCTTTATCATCTATAGCTTTAATACCATGACCTAATCTTTTAGTATTAGTATTTAATGCTGAAGAAATTGAAGTACCATCTAAAGCTTCCCCAGCATGAATAGTATAAGGAATACCTAAACTATGAGCATATTTAAATAAATCTAAATAATCTTTGGTTGGATATAAATTTTCTGCTCCAGCTAAATCTATCCCTACAACACCTAACCCTAAATATTTTTTAGCAAGATTTATTACTAAAGTATTGTTTTCTTTCGAATCTCCTCGCATTAAAGATAAAATAATTCCACCAATAATACCTGTTTCATTCATTGCTTTATGCATGCCATTTATAACTGAAATAACAACATCATCTAAATTTAAATAACCATTTATATGTTTAATTGGAGCAAGCCTTACTTCCGCATAGATAACATTTAATTTAGCAAGTTTCAAAAATAATTTATAAGTGGATTTCTCTAATCTATTACAAGTTTGAAGTAACTTACATGGCAAATCAAACTTAGTTAAATATTCATTTAAATCATGACAATTAGCATCTACTTGCAATTCATTAATTAATTCACTTTTACTTAAATCAAAGCCATCTTCTTTAGCCCATAGATATGCATCATCTATATCTATTGAACCATCTAAATGTAAATGTAAAATTATTTTTGGAATATCTGCTACTTTCACACTATCACCCTAAATTTCAAAATATTCTTCTATTGTTTCCCAATCTCCATTATTATATAATTTTTTAGCTAAATCACAGCCCACATAACGATAATGCCATGGTTCATACTTATATCCAGTTATATCACTTTTATTTCTTGGATATCTTAAAATAAAACCATATTTATAAGCATTATCATTAAGCCACTTAGCTTCTTTAGTGTCTATAAATGAATCATTTGTTATATTTATATCAATTGCTAAACCTGATTGGTGTTCAGAATGTCCTGGTCTAGCACTATAAGTATCAACTTTTTCTTTACTATCAATCTTCAAATAACTTTCATATATCTCTTCTTGGCGGCTAAAAGACCTAAAACCACTGATTATTTTAAGAGAAACATTATCTTTTAAAGCAGCATTTTGCATATTAAAAAAAGCCTCTTGTAATTCTTCTGTTAAACCATTACCATAATTTTTCGGTAATGCATATTTCTTATTAACAATTAAATACCCATCAATAAAAGTTACACCATTAATTATTTCTTTAACAAATTTTCTCATATTAAATTATATTATTCAACTATTAAAACATCATAATCATATGTAAGTTCTTCTCCAAAATAATCTTCAAAGGTAACACTAATTGTTTTTATACCAGGAGTAGTCGTATCTATTAAGTTTTTATCAGATATTATTTTGCCATTCCTATATGTTTTAATATAATCTAAATTACATCTTTTAGCATTTAAACTAATTTCAATATCGTTTTCTATTACTATATTAAACTTTTTTAGACGAATAAATAATAGAAAATCTATTGTAATTGCCACTACTAAAAGGCCAATAAGTAGCCATAATGTTTTTTTCATACAAACACCACCTTATACTATAAATATGATAACATATTTTTAAACAAATTAAAATATAAAGAGTTCATTTTATTAACCCTTCATATAATTTATTATCTATTTAGACATTGTTTTAATTTTTTTAGTACTCTAGTATTTAAACCAGTATATTTATTTACTTTATAGGTATTCATATCATCAAGTAGCATTCTTTTAGCAATTGCAATTCTCTCAGCTTTCATTCCAGCTTTTACACCAACTTGCCACCCAATTTTTTTACTAGATTTCTCAGCTTTAGTTATAGCTTGTTTAAAATCCATATCACTTGATTTAGCAAGTAAATACTCATAAATTTCAATCATTTTACTTTTAATAGTATTATTTTGTTTCATAGTTTTTATTTTATTAGAAAATTCATTTATATCCTTGCTATTTAAAAGAGAGATAGATACTTCATCTGCATCAAAAGTATTAGATTTATTAATAAAAGTAACTAAATTATATTCTTGTTTATTTAAATTTATAACTTTATATTCATCTAAAAAGAACTCACAATTATTATTCATAAATTCACTTCCTTAGTCTTTCAAGTACTTTTATACTTAACCCAGTTAATTCTGCTGTTAATTCTAAACTCATACCTTTGTCTAACATTTTTCTCGCCGTAGACATTTGGTTAGACTTAATACCAGCCTTCATACCAGCCTTTTCTCCTTCTTCCCGTGCTTCTTCAATATCGAAATCATAATGGGAACCAAAATGTCTATTTGATGGTTTTGATAAAAATTTTTTTACATAATTTAAGGCTTCTTCCATGAACTCATCTCCTCCTTTTGCCATTTTTTCAAGTTCAGTCATTTTTGTTTGACCTAAAAGTTTTAATATCCTAAATAACTTTACATCTTCATTATAATTTATAGTTTTGTCTCTGTCAACCCCTATTAAAATCATTTGTTTATGTTTAGAAATTTCTTTAAACGGTTCTTCATGAGTATCTAAATCAAGCATACCATATCTTTTTATTGCTCTTTTACTAGCTAAAGGAGCAATGTTTATACATATTACTAATTTATCTGTATTATATATAACATTACCATATTCATCTTTTTCATATCTGTTAGATGATGCTTTATCTAAGTAAGCTTCACTTTTTAAATAAGCTCTTTTATTAAACTTAGTGTAAGCTTCCAGAATAATAATGTGCCCCGTATTAGTAACGATATAAATATCGGTAATATACTGAACATAATGAATATTGTCCGGAAAATATACTTTTTGAGTTTCACAATGAATATTTCCAAAATCTAAATCCATATGTAAATATTCACTTAGTGCATCTAGTAAGTACTTAGCCATTTTCTTATGCTTAAATACATATTTAAATAATTGATCATCTAAAAGTATGGGATACTTACCACTTAGTATTTTGGCTGTTCGACTATTTTTCTCTACATCTTTTAATTGAAATTTCTTTACTGTCATAAGAAGACCTCCATAATAATTTCTAATATGTGCTTCCTTTCTTAATTAGCTATGCTAACACAACCCTATTATATTTGTAAAGAAAAAGTTTTGTCTAGTTTTGTCGCATTTTGTCAAATAAAATCGAACTTAGTCGAATTCCATTAAAAAATCAATTTTAACTATACAAATTTTTCTAAATTTGTTATATTATTACTGGTGATTTTATGCAAGTATATCATGAACTTCCTCCGATATATGATGAGTATTCTAAAGTATTAATACTAGGTAGTATGCCTAGTCAAAAATCAAGAGAAGTTGGTTTTTATTATGCTCATAAAACTAATAGATTTTGGCATATTTTAGAAAAGTTATTTCATGTTAATTTAAATACAATTGAGGAAAAGAAAAAGTTCTTATTAGATAACCATATAGCCTTATGGGATGTATTTGCCTTTTGTGAAATAAATGCATCAAGTGATGCATCTATAAAAAACTATCAATTAAATGATATAGATATGATATTAAAACATGCTAATATTAAAGCAATATTTTGCACCGGCAAAAAAAGTTATGATACTTTAATTAAAAATTTTAAAACAAATATGCCAATAATCTATCTACCTAGTCCATCTAGTGCAAATGCAGCATTTAGCTTGGAAACACTAGTTACTAAATACAAAATTATTCTTAATTATTTATAAAATAAAAGATGGTTAGATATTAAAATCACCATCTTTAAATATTAATTTTTCTCCATTTTTTGTCATGGCAGTAATATTTAAATCACTAGTTCCAATCATAAAATCTACATGATTAGTAGAATGATTTAAACCTTTAGCTCTTAAATTTTCACGAGTACTTTCAAATCCCCCTTTAATGCATTCCGGAAAAGCATCTCCTAAAGCGATGTGACAAGAAGCATTTTCATCAAGACAAGTTTCTCCAAAAACAAAGTTTGTTTTAGCAACTCCAGAGTTTTTAGAAACCAGTGCACATTCACCTAAAAAGCAAGAATAATTATCACTTTCAATAATTCCTTTTAAAATGTCTTTTCCAACTTCGGCATCATAATCAACAACTTTGCCATCTTTAAATTTTAACCAAAATTTATCAATTAAAGCTCCGCCATACATTAAAGGTTTTGATGCATAAACTATGCCACTTGTATAACGATAATCAGGAGAAGTAAAAACTTCATAGGTCGGCATATTAACAATTAAATTATCCCCATAACCAGCACACTCCCAAATGACTTTTTGAGGTAATCCTACATAAAGATCTGTACCTAATTTATTAGTATAATGCATAGAAGTTATTTCTAAATCATTTAATTTTTTAACTAATTTTCTTTGTTTATTTAAAAACTTATTCCACTCATCTATAGGATTTTTTGTATCAACCATTGTTGCCATCATCATTAAATTAAATAGTTTTTCATAAGCCTCTTCTTCGCTTAAATCAGGAAAACTTGCCTTTGCCCAAATTAAATTTGGCATAACAGCAATACACCAAGATATTTCGTTTATTGCTTGTTTTTTGCGATATATTGGCCTAGATACTCTTCCCTTTTTAGTAGCTTTAGCAATTTTTTCAGGACTAATGTCATCAAAATAATGTGGAAATTCGGTAGAAATCATTAAGAATGCCGAATTCTTTTTAGCATATTCATCCCATATATGACAATCAAAATAAGAATCTTTTTCTATTTCTTGAAGTGATTGACTTAGATGTTCATGTCTTGTTACTTTATCTATTTCATCTAAATAAATATCATCAATTCCTTTTTCTTTAGCTAACTTAACTACTTTATCAATTAATGATTTATTATCATTATAATAATGAATAAATAAAGAATTACTTTTCGATAAATCAAGACAACGGTTTACAAGTAAATTAGCATACTTATCTTCTATTTCATCAAACATAATCCACCTTATTTATTTGGATCAACTAATATTTTAATAGCTGAATCTGTGCCACTAGTAAGTCGTTCGTATGCGTTTTGGACACCTTCTAAAGGTACGATATCATCAACAAATTTTAAAACATCAATTCTTTTGTTAGCAATTAATTTAATTACAGAATTAAATTCATTATAAGTATAGCCAATAGCTCCTTGGAGTACTAATTCTTTCATTACTGCCATTACAGTGTATGTTAAAACGGCATCACTTGAAACTCCAACTAAAACAACAATGCCACCAGGTTTAACTAAAGATATAGCACTATTAACAGCAGCAGAATTACCAACACATTCAATAACTACATCAAATCCACCACCAGTTTTTTCCATAAGTTTTTGAGTTAAATCATCACTTGTAGCATTAAACCATTCATCAGCAACACCTAAACTTACCGATTTTTCTCCGCGTGCTTCATTGGTTTCTGTTAAAGCCACATATTCTGCTCCTTCTTTTTTAGCAAACATAGCAGAGGCAAGACCAATAACGCCACCGCCGATTATTAAAACATCATCACCAACAGCAATTCTTCCTAAGTGTGCAGCATGAAGTCCTACAGCCATTGGCTCAACCATAGCCATTTCTTCATCTAATACCCCATCAGGTACCTTTATAACCATATCACTACGAACTGCAATTCTTCTAGTTAAACCACCCGGATTATTAATAGATAAACCAACAGCTTCATCCCAAGTATGAGGACAAAACTGAACATCACCATTACGACATGCTTCACATTTTCCACACGGAGAAATTGGTAGAGCAGTAACTCTATCTCCAATTTTTAAATCATCACGATTACCTACATCTACTACTTTGCCACAAAATTCATGTCCCATAACTAAACCAACTGGAGCACCACCTACCCAATAATGAATATCTGATCCACAAATTCCTGTTTTTAATACATCTATAATTACTTTTTTGCCATCACTAACAGGTTCAGAAATTTCTTTAATTTCAAATTCCTTTACCCCTTTAATAGCAACTGCTTTCATAAACATCCCTCCATACTATATATTGTATCACAAAAATGCTTATTACTCATAACTTATTATAATTGTTTACAAAATATTGTCACATATATTATAATATT
>CALVYM010000036.1 GCA_944372205.1 uncultured Bacilli bacterium | reverse complement strand
ATACAGATGTTTCTAGTATTCAATTAATTATCAATAGTATTTTATATAAAGATTTAGATATTGTTAGAATAAGTGAACTAATAAGTGAAGAAAACCTTGAAAATAATTAGAAAATTTGCTATAATTTAATTACTGAAAGAACTTATATTGCCGAATTATTTATTGAACTTTTTGATTAAAGATAATTTAGTAATGTTTTTAGAAATGGATGTGATAATTTGAGTAAGATAAAAATATTTGGGCTTGGAGGCCTTTCAGAAAGTGGAAAAAATTCTTATGTTGTAGAAGTAGATAACGATATATTTGTTTTTGATGCTGGTATTAAATTTGCTAGTGGTAATTTACTAGGAATTGATTATATAGTTCCAGATTTTAGTTATTTAGTTAAAAATAGAAAGAGAATAAAAGGGTTATTTATTACTCACGGGCATAAAGAAAATATGGGAGCTGTAAAAGATTTGGTTCAAGATATACCAGAACTTAAAGTTTATGCAACAAAATATACGAGATTTGAACTTATAGAAGATGGAGTTAAAGAAGAAAATATTATTTTAATTAAGCCTCATAAAAAAATCCCTTTTGGTGAAGTTTCTATTTTTCCAATTGCTGTAAGTCATAGTGCTCCGGATGCTGTTATGTTTGTTATTAATACCAAAGATGGTGCAGTTTGTTATAGTGGGGATTTTATTATTGATCCAAGTATGAGCGGAGCATATGATATGGATTTAGGTAAAATCGCTTATGTTGGTAAACAAGGTGTTTTATGTTTATTATCTGAGTCATCTTTTGCTGAAAAAGATGGACATACTTCTCCAAATCATCGTTTAGTAGATTTTTATAGTAATGTTATTAATCATCATGATAAAAGAATTATATTTTCTGTTTTACCTGATCATTTATATACGATTTCTGAAATTTTTGCTGCGGCTTCTAATAGTCATAGAAAAATAGTTATTATGGGTAAGAGATTACAAAATGTAGTTAATTTTAGTAAAAAAGAAGGATATTTAGATTTTAATTCTGAAATTCTTGGAGATTTATCTAATATAAATGATGAAAATGCAATTTTGCTTATAATGGATGATAAAACAACTCCATATGCTAACATTAGTAAAATTTTAAATGGTTATGATAAATTTGTTACTTTAAAAAATACAGATACAATAGTTTTTGCAGAACCAAGATATGATAGCACTGAAAAAATATTAGTTAGGTTACAAAATGATTTAGCAATGTTTGGTTGTGATATTGAAACAATACCTAAAGATAAAGAAATACTTCATCATGCTTCCCGTGAAGATTTGATGATTATGATAAAACTACTTAATCCGAAATTCTATATGCCAGTTAAAGGGGAATATCGTTATATGGTTAATAATGCTGATATTGCAAGTGCCTTAAAAATATCTGATAGCAATATTTTGCTAAAACAAAATGGTGATGTGGTAACTTTTGAAGATGGTAATTTAATTGATAATTTTGCACGAGTTAAAGTTGATGATGTTTTAATTGATGGGTCAAGTAATGATGATGTTGGTGATTTAGTTATTAAAGATAGAGAAATGTTATCTGAAAATGGTATAGTGTTAATTAGTGCTACTATTGATAAAAGAGATAAAGTATTAATTGTTGGGCCAGAGGTTACTACAAGAGGATTTATTTATGTCAAAGATTCACAAGATATGATTAAAGAAATAAAACATATTTGTGAAGAAATTATTAATAGTAATATAACTCCAAAATATGTTGATTTTAATCAAATAAAGGTCGAAATTAGAGAAAAATTAGGAAATTATTTATATCAAGAAACTGAATGTAATCCAATGATTATTGCTGTTGTTCAAGAAGTTTAGGAATCTATTTAGATTCCTTTTTTGTATCAAAAAAAACAAGCATTTAAGCTTGTTTGGTTTTTTATATGGCGCCCAATGTAGGACTCGAACCTACGACCTAACGGTTAACAGCCGTGCGCTCTACCGACTGAGCTAATTGGGCATTACTCCATTAGTATATACAAAATCAAAGTAATTGTCAATTAGTTTTAAGAACTTTTTTACATTTTATGGACTTTATGTGCTCAATTTGGTAAAATGGTAATAGGTTTAGGGATAGGTATGGAAAAAAATTTAGAAAAAGATGTAAAAAATATTTATAATTTGTTTTGGATTTTTATCTTTGGGTCTGTTGCGGGTTGGTTTATTGAAGGATTATGGACATTTTTAAAAAAAGGTGTGTTAATAAATCATTCTGCGGTAGCGATTGGTCCATTTAATATGGCATATGGCCTAGGTGCTATAGTTTTAACTTGGCTTTTATATAAAAAAACTAAAGAAAAAGCGTGGAAACTATTTATACTTGGTTTTATCGGTGGAACAATTATTGAATATATTATGAGTGTTGGAATGGAATTTGTTTTAGGTTTTTCGGCTTGGAATTATTCAGCCAAATTTTGGAATCTCAATGGTCGAGTTAGTTTGCTTTATTCTGTATGCTGGGGATTTCTTGCAATAATTTGGGTTAAAGTATTACCTATATTTATAAGATTTATTAAAAAGATGGACTTTAATATAGGAAAAAAAATGACTTATGTGTTAATAGTATTTCTTGTTTGCGATATGATTTTTACTTATGTTGCTTTGAATCGTTCTAGAGAAGAAGATAAAGGCATACCACCTGCAAATAAATTTGAAGAAATATTAGATGAGTCGTTTAATAAAGAGTTTTTACAAAATATGTTTAATAACAATTGGAGTGAGTGATATGAAAATAGTTGTGTTTACATGTAGCACCGGTGGAGGACATAATGCTTGTGCAAAATATATTAAAGAAGAATTTAATTTAAATGGAATTGAATGTGATGTTAAAGATTATTTTGAACTTATTGGTCCAAAAGCATCTAGTATGGCTGAAAAGTTATATTTAGATTCTACTAAGGGTAAGGGAAGTATCTTCGGTGGAGTTTATAAATTAGGAGAAATGTATAGTAAAACTAATATACCTTCTCCTATTTATGGATTAAATGTTTTGGTGAAAAATAAATTAAGAAATTTCTTAAATGAAAATGGTTATACTTTAGCTATGGGAACGCATTTGTTTCCTTGTCTTGCTTTAACTAAATTAAAGAAGGAACAGTATATTCATTTTATTAATGTGGCAACTGATTATGCTTGTATTCCTTTTTGGGAGGAAACAAATCCTGATGCTTTTGTGATTCCTAGTGTGTTATTGCGAGAAGAATTCATTAAAAAAGGAATTCGAGGTGATGTGATTTTACCAATAGGTATACCAGTTGCAACGACATTTATTAATGCCAGAGAAGCTCAAGATTTACCGAAAGATAAAGATATTGTTTTAATTGTTTCAGGAAGTATGGGTTTTGGAGATTTAAGAAGTGTTGTTTTAAATTTGCTTTCACAGATACCTGATGTTTATTTTGTAGTAATCTGTGGTAATAATAAAAGTTTAGAAGAAGATTTAAAAACAATTAATAATCCTAATTTAATTGTCCGTGGATTTATTGATAATATGAATGAGTACATTAAATCTAGTAAAATTGTAGTAACGAAACCTGGAGGTCTTACAACTACTGAAGTTGCTGTTATGAATAAACCTTTAATTCATATTAATCCAATTCCAGGGGTAGAAGATTATAATGCATCATTTTTTGCAAATAATAATATGAGTTTGCAAGTAAATAATGTTAATGATTTAGCTAATGCTGTTGGAAGATTATTATTAGATGTTAATTTAAGAAATGAAATGATAGAAAATCAAAGTAAATATATAAATAAAAATAGTGCTACTGATTTAGTGAGATATGTAATGGAAAATTATGGGAGTGAAAAGTTATGAATGAAGAAAAAATAAGTATGTTAGAGCGGTATGGTGAAGATTTAACAAAAAAAGAATATATAACTGATCCTGCAATAGCTCGTGATGAAGAAATAAAACAAGTTATTTTAACCCTTTTAACACCTGAAAAAAGTGCTTTACTTGTTGGTAAGCCAGGGATTGGTAAAACTGCTATAGTTGAAGGTCTTGCTTATCGCATTCAAAAAAACGATGTACCAGATGCTTTAAAGAGTTGGTCATTAATTAAGGTAAATATCACTAGTTTAATTGGTTCAACTAATAGTGAAGGACAAATAGAAAATAGAATTGATTTATTAGTTAGAGAATTAAGTGAAAGACTAAATACTATTATTTTTATTGATGAAACACATTTGTTAGTTAATAAATCTGGTGGACTTGATTTTGCCAATATGTTAAAAGCGGGTCTAGATAGAGGAACAATCAAAATGATTGGGGCAACTACTACTGAAGAATATGAACAATATATTTTAAGAGATAGAGCTTTTTTAAGAAGATTTCAAAAAATTGATGTATTAGAGGCTGATAAACCAACAGTAGTAAAAATACTTATGGGAACTATTCCAAAACTAGAGCGTCAAATTGGAGTGAAACTTAATTATCAACCATATGTTGTTGAAAAAATTATGGCCTTTATTGTGGAAATGACTGATGAATACAAAAGAGTTTATGAAGTTGCTAGTAGATATCCTGATATTTGCTTAACTATTGTTGCTAATGCTTTTACTTATGCTTTATATGATAATGAAAAAGTTGTTACCATGAAACATTTTTATAAAGCAATTTGTAATGCTAAAAATATTTATGAAGATGCCAAGAAAAAAGAAATTGAAAGATTTAAAACAACTTTTGCAGATATGCTTGTCTCTGAAGGTGTTGATTTATCTGATACTGATTAAAGTTCACTAAATTCATTAAAAGAATTAGTGAATTTTTTTTCTTCATTAATAATTAGATGAGTTGTTGTAAGTAACATACCGGCAATAGATGAGGCATTAATTAAAGCTTCAACTAAAACTTTTTTACTATCAATAACACTAGTTTCTTCTCTTGTCTCAAAAGTATTATTCTTAACATTATAAACTATATTAAAATTATTATCTTTAATATGGTTATATATTTCATTATAATTAATAGCATTATTTTCAAGTATTTGTTTAAATGGAGAAGATAGGGCTTCTTTTATTATTTTATCAGCACTAGTTGTAATGTTTAATTCATCACTTATCTTTAAATAAGGAATACCCCCACCCATAAGGATACCATCACTGGCCGAGTATATTGCACACAAGGCATCATCAAACCGCATTTTTCGTTCTCTTCGCTCTAATGTAGTATTTCCTCCGACATAGATAATGCCATAATTATTTTCTAATTTGCTTAATCTATTTTTTAATAAATCTAGTTCATATTCTTTAGTTTCATTCTTTATTTCTTCTTTTAGCTCATTTATTTTTCTATTTAAGATATTAGAATTATTTCCAATAAAAGTTATATTGTTTTTATCTAGTATTACTTTTTTTATTGTTCCATAATTATTATTAACTCCCATTAAAGCTTGTAGGTCATCATTTATGGCAAATTTATTTATGCCTGCTTCATAATTGTTGATTAAAACTATTTTAGGTATATCACTATCATTTATAGAGAGTATTTCATTAATAACTTGGTCACTAAAAGAATCAGCCATAATTATAAGGCTAGTATTTTTATTTAAACAATCATTTATATATATTGCTAAATCTTCTAAATCATTAATGCATTTTTCAAATATTAAAAGATTAGGATTATTAATAGTAATACTTTCTTTGTTTTTTAAAAAGTAGGGTGAAGCTAGATTAGAATCGATAAAATATCCGAGTAACTTTTCGGTATGATCTTCTAAAGTATCACTTTCCATAATTTTAATATTTTTAGATTTTTTAAGTTTTAAATAAAACTCCGCAATTAACTTGCCAGTTTCTGTATCATTAGCAGAAATACTAGCTAGATTTATTAAATCTTTATCGTTTGCAATCATACTTTCTTTATCAAGTAGATCTATTACTTTTTTGACACTTTCATCAATTTTTTGTTTAAGTTTTAGTGGATTATAACCATTTTTTATTTCTTTTAGACCATTTAAAAATATACTTTCCAGTAAAACTATCGTAGTGGTTGTTCCATCACCAGCATCTTCGTTGGTTTTTAAGGCCGCTTCTTTGATGAGGGTAAGTATTGTATTAGATACTCCATCACTTGATGAGATAGCATCTGCAATAGTTACCCCATCATTCGTAATAAATGGTGGCATATTCATAGTGCTCACAATAACATTACTTCCTCTAGGTCCTATAGTAGTTTTAACAGTATCACTTATTAATTTAACATTTTCTTCTAAATAATTATATAATTCTTTACCTTTAATTACACTCTTCATAATTCGCTCTCCATTTCTATCATATTTTGCCAATATTTCTTTGGCATAAAAGACATTTGACATCTTTTATTTTCTCTTGATTTTATACCAATTGTTTTAAAGAATACAATCCATAAATCTTCCCAAACATTATCGGTATTATCCAAATTTAATTTTATATCACATCTATCTATTATAAAAAACTTATCTTTATTATAAATGCTTACTATATTTCTTCCTTCATCTTCAATTATCCAGTATTCGTTTTTAAGTCTCTTTGCAAAATGCATAGATAATAACTCCAATATGTCATTGTCGGGTTTAATTTTCGCATACAAATATTCGTTGTTAATTAACTTAAATCTGGTAAAACCTTTAAGTAAATGAGCTTCTCTAGATACTTTATGAGAAATATAAAGAGCCATATTTACACATTTTAAATTGCGATGTTTAAGTAAATCACTTTTATAAACATAATAATTAAGTAAAAAGAAATAAATTACTAATTCTTTGTTTTTATTATTACTCAAATAAACATAATAAATAATTTTAAATATATTTTTATCAGGAATATTTAATTTATTAAATTCACTTATTTCTGGTTTAAAAGGGTATTCAGTTAAAGAACCTTTAAAATTATCTTCCCTTATTATATTTATTGGTTTAATATTGTTTGTAAATAAATACTTTATAGTTATAAGTAAATTATTAAAGCTACCATCATATAAAATAATATAATTCATCATTCAAATAAACTAAGTTGCCTTTCTTTAATATCATCATTTATTAAATTAATAGTAATTAATTCTTTATTAAGGTAGCTTAAATTATTAAAATATTTATTATTACAAGTTATAAAGTATTTAGCTCTTTTTAGACTAACACCCATATTTTTTAAATCTTTAAATTCAATTTTAAATACTTTTCTGGCACTAACTATTTTTTTAGCAGATGTAATACCTATACCAGGTATTCTAATAAGTTCATTAAATGATACTTTATTTATTTCTTTAGGAAATTCCTCTAGATGTCTTAAGGCCCAATCAGTTTTAGGGTCTACTAAATAGTTAAAATTATTGTTATTATCGAAAAGTTCATCAACTCTAAATTTATAAAATCTAAGTAGCCAGTCTGCTTGGTAAAGACGGTTTTCTCGTTTTAATGGTGGAATACTAATGCTTGGTAATAACTTATCTTGATTTACCGGAATATAGGCCGAATAAAAGACTCTTTTTAGGTGAAAATACTTATACATATTAGCACTTTTTTCTAAAATATCTTTATCACTATCTTTGGTGGCTCCAATAATCATTTGAGTACTACTACCAGCGGGTGCAAAAGTTTTACTGATATTATTTCTAATAGTAAGCATACTATTATTTATATCTTTAGTTTTTTTATCTGGTGCTAGCATTTTTAGACTAGTATCTGTAGCTAGTTCAATATTTGTACTGAGTCTATCAACTAAACTACCTAATTTTTTAATTAAATACGCACTTGATCCTGGAATAGCTTTAGCATGAATATAACCATTAAATTTATATTTATTTCTGAGTAAATAAATTGTCTCAATTAAACGCTCCATAGTATAATCAGGTGATTTTATTATCGCAGAAGATAAAAATAAACCTTCAATATAATTTCTTTTATAAAAATTAATTGTTATTTCACATATTTCTTCAGGGCTAAATATTGCTCTTGAGACATTATTACTTCTTCTATTAATACAATATTTACAATCATAAATACAAGCATTAGTCATAAGTATCTTTAATAAAGATATGCACCTGCCATCACTTGCAAAAGAGTGACATATTCCATTTACGGCAGCATTACCAATTCCTCCGGTATTTTTTCTTGTACTACCACTAGATGAACATGATGCATCGTATTTGGCACTATCTGCTAGTATTTTTAATTTTTCTTCCAATGTCATAAATATCACCAATAATATTATAACATAAAACGCGAATATTTGTTTGCTAAATTTTTCCAAAAAAAATAGCTTTACGCTATTTTAATCATCATATCTTGTTATGTATTCTAGGTCATCTTCTGCTAAGTCTAAAGTGTTTTCAATATCTTCTAGTCTTCTATCATAAGTTCTAAAATCACTATAAGATAGGGTATTTGTTCGATACATTCTTTCAAGTTCATTTTCATATCTATCAATAGAATTTTCTAAATCTTCTAATTTATATTTCCATTCCCAAAATAAATCTATTGCATCACTTCTATTTGCAGGTGTAGTTAATTTACTAATGCTTTTTGAAATGTCATTAGCATCAGCTTCATAATTTTTAATAGTTGCTTCAATATCTGTGGTATCAACAGTAGTTTCTCCTTCACCTTCATTAATTACAGTATCACTATTACCGGAATTATTACCAGTAATAGTTCCATTATTAACACCATTTTGTTCAAGTAATGCATCAATTTTGTCTTCTAAATTATCCATCCTATCTTCTAGTCGGTCAACATCTCTGTCTTCACAACCACTAAGCATAAAAGCTATACCTAAAATACCTAACAATTTAATAATTTTCACTTTATCACCTAAAATTATTCTAACATATATTCTTGGTTTTGACTAGAGTATAATTCTTGTAAAATGATAAATAATAATAGTGGTGGTTTATATGCGTAAAACAAGTATTTCTTTTGGTCTTGTAAATATACCTATAAGTATGAATCCAATTTATCAAAACAACGATGTATCATTCAATCAGTTACATAAAAAGTGTCTATCCCGAATTAAATATGTTAAGTATTGTCCTCATTGTAAAAAAGAAGTGCGGCAAGATGAGATAGTTAAGGGTTATAAAATAAATGATGATACTTATATAACTTTAACTAATAATGAACTTAAAAACTTGCGAGTTACTGATGAAGATAATATTGAAATAGTAGGTTTTGTAGCATCTTCTGAGATTGATCCAATATTTTATGAAAAAACTTATGTAATAAATACTCCCAAAAAGAGTAAGGCTTTTAGTTTGTTTAAAGATGCTTTAGAGAAAAGTAAAAGGGTCGCAATTGCTAAAACTGTAATTTCAACTAAGTTTTATTATGTTGCAATACGAATTAAAAATGGCAATATGTTAATGAGTACACTGTATTTTTCCGAAGAATTAAATATACCAGATAGTATAACTGATGTTAAATATTCCAAAAAAGAATTAGATTTAGCCCTTAGTTTAATAGATTCCCTAAATATGAAATTTAATCCAGAGAAGTTTGTTGATGAATATCAAGAAAATGTAAAAGATGCCATCAAGAAAAAACAAAAAGGTGTTAAGATTAAAGGAACAAAACCTAAAAAGAATAGTAATGTTAAAGATTTAATACAAGCTTTAGAAATGAGTTTAAAAAATGTTTAAAGAAAAAAATATTCATCCCATGCTACTATCAGAAATTCCTTTTAATTTTAGTGATGACTATCTTTATGAAATAAAATTCGATGGTATTAGAGCAATCATTTATGTAAGTCCTAAAAGTATAACAATTAAATCTCGTAACAATACTGATTTAACTCATCTTTTCCCAGAGTTATCTGGTATTAAAGACTTAGTTACTAAAAATACGATCTTTGATGGGGAAATAGTGCTTTTAGAAAAAGGTAAACCTGAATTTTCTAGTTTACAAAAAAGATTAAGAATTAAAAATAAAGATAAAATAAATACTGAAAGTATTAATAATCCTGTTACTTTTGTTGTCTTTGATATTCTTTATTTAAATAAATCTTTAATTAACAAAAAATTAATTCAAAGAAAAAAGATATTAGATAAATTTAAGGATACTGAATACTTTGTTAAATCTAAAACATTTAGTGATGGCAAAAATTTATTTAAAAGCATTCAGAATTTAGGTTTAGAGGGAATAGTTGCTAAAGAAAAAACAAGTTTATATTATCCAAATACTAGAACTAAAGAATGGATAAAACTTAAAAATATTAAACAAGATTATTTTTATATCGGAGGGATTATTAAAAATAAAATGAGTTATAGTTTATTACTTGGAGAATTTCATAATAATAAATTATATTATGTTGGTAAAATTAAAGTTAATAATAAAAGTGATATATTAAATAAAGTATTAAAAGAAAAGAATACTTCCAATAATTTTGTTAATTATTCTGGGTATGGTAACTTTATAAAACCAAAGTTTAAAATAAAAATAAATTATTTAGAAAAAACTAAAGGAAATATGTTAAGACATCCATTTATGTGATATATCTGGTTTAAAGGTTGCTATGGTATTTTTCTCTTTTGAATAATACAATTTATTTGTTAGTACAATTCCATGTTTGGTATTTACTAGTTTGCTAGTAATACTGGGCATGTGGATTAAAGGGGCTGCGGTGCCCTTTTTCTTTTGTACAAAATTTATAACATATGATACAATATATTTGGTGTTTTAGATGATTTTATTTGTAAGTGGTAGAACTGATATTGTTGCTTTTTATACCAAGTGGTTTATGAAAAGAGTAGAAGAAGGATTTGTAATGGTACGAAATCCTTTTAATCCAAAATTAGTTAGTAAAATTGATTTTAATAATGTTGATATGATTATGTTTTGTACTAAAAATCCTTTACC
>CALVYM010000035.1 GCA_944372205.1 uncultured Bacilli bacterium | reverse complement strand
TTTACTTTGAAGTTTAGAAAAATGAAAACTAGATGGGGAGTTTGTAATACTTTAAAAAAGACAGTTACTCTAAATACTGAATTATTAAAAAAAGAAATTCCGTTACTCGATTATGTTATAGTTCATGAGTTATGTCACTTTTTTGAAGGTAATCATAGTAAAAATTTTTGGGCTTTAGTAGCACAAGCTTATCCGAATTATAAGGAAGCAAGAAAGAAGTTGAGGTATTAATGACTATTAGTAGTGTTAATAATGAAAAAGTTAAATATTGGGCAAGTTTAAAATTAAAGAAAAATAGAGACAAAGATAAATGTTTTTTAGTTGAAGGAGATCATTTAATTAAAGAAGCAAAAGAAAAGGGATTGGTAATAAGTACTATTAGTATAAATGATAAAAATGCGGATTTTTTAGTTACTAGAGAAATTATGAAGAAAATAAGTGATCAAATATCAATTAGTGATAATGCAGCGATTGTAAGATATATTCCAGAGCAGAAAATAAAGGGTAATGTCTTAATTTTAGATGATATTCAAGATCCTGGGAATTTAGGTACTCTTATTCGTTCTAGTATTGCTTTTGGTTTTGATGATATCATTTTGAGTGAGGAAAGTGTTGATTTATATAATCCTAAAGTAATTAGAGCAACAGAAGGAATGATTTTTAATGTAAATGTTATTAGAACTAATATATTAAAATATATTCCTAGATTAAAGGAAAATGGATATAAAATTTTAGTTAGTGATGTTGTAAGGGGAAAAGATATTAAAAATGAAATTTGCAATAATATTGCTTTAGTTTTAGGAAATGAAGGTAGGGGAGTACAAAAAAATATAAAAGAGCTTTGTGATGAAGTGATAAACATTAAAATGAATGATACTTGTGAATCTTTAAATGTTGGTGTTGCTGGTAGTATTTTGATGTATGAGGTATATAATGGAAGAACTAATAATCGTAGGTAAGGTAATAAACTTTTTTGGTATTAAGGGAGAACTTAAAGTAAAAAGTAACTTTGATAAAAAAGAAAAAGTTTTTAAAGAAGGAAATCATATTTTAATTAATAATGAAGTATTAAAAATAACGAGTGTTAGAATACATAAAAATAATTATTTAATTAGAGTAAATGATATTTTTGATATAAATTTAGTAACTAAATATATTGGATATAATGTTTATTTTAGAAAAAGTGATTTAGGACTTACTGATAAAGAATATATATTAGAAGAATTAATCGGAGCAACAGTTATGGATAATTTAGATAATATCGGCGAAGTAATTGAAATATATACTAGTAGTAATATGAATTATATAAAGGTAGAGTATAATAATAAAACCTATTTAATTCCTTTAATAGATGAATATATTGATTACTTTAACCGGGATACAAAAACAATTTATACAAATAATGGTAAAAGTTTATGTTTGTAAAATGAAAATTAAATAGTATAATATATACAAGAGAGGTGTTATTTGTGAAAATTGACATTTTAACTTTATTTCCCGAGTTTTTTAATGGTATACTTAATGAATCAATAATAAAGCGAGCAATAGATAAAAAAATAGTGGAAATTAATATAATTAATTTTAGAGATTATTCACCTCTTAAAAATAAACAAGTTGATGATACTCCTTATGGGGGAGGAGCGGGGATGCTTCTTCGTTGCGAGCCAATATTTTTAGCAATGGACAAAATTAAAACTAAGGATTCTTATGTTATTCTTTTATCACCAGAAGGTAATACTTATAAACAAAGTGTTGCTGTAAGATTAAAAGAATATAAACATTTAATTATTATCTGTGGCCATTATGAGGGCTTTGATGAGAGAATAAAAATGCTAGCAGATGAAATCATTAGTATTGGGGATTTTATCTTGACCGGCGGAGAAATTGCAGCGATGGCTATAATGGATAGTGTAGTAAGACTTATTCCAGGAGTAATAAATGAAGAATCGTTAGTAAATGAGTCATTTAATAATAATTTGCTTGATTATCCACAATATACTAAACCTGCCGAATATCGGGGATTAAAAGTACCTGAAATCTTACTTAGTGGAAATCACCAAAAAATATCTGAATATAGAAAAGAAGAACAAATTAAGAAAACTAAAGATTTAAGACCAGATTTAATGGAGGATAAAGATGAATAGTTTTATTTTGAAAAATGATGATGAAGAGAAAAAAGTATTACTTTATGAAGAGAAAAAAAGCTATTCTTTTACTCCGAAGAATGGATACAAAAGAGTTAAGAAGATAACTGTGTTAGATAAAGATATGGTATCTAGTATTTTAGAAGAAAAAGTAGTAAAAAAATATAATTTGATTATTAAAATTATATATGATTTAATAACTAGTGATGATACTACTAGTGGGGATGTACTTGCCGCTTATACAGAGCTTGATCGAATTAGAAATATTTTACTTTATAAATATAATGAATATTTAAGAAAAGAATTTATTGATAAATATTTAAAAAAGTTATATGTTTTAGAATTAGAACTTAAAAAAGTTCATGTTATGGAATTAACTGAAGAAATTGAAGAAACAAAAGGCAAAGGAAGGTAATTTTATTCATTTGTCTTTTTAATTTGTGAAAAAATAAAAAAATTAGCAGTTATATATTGACAAGTGCTAAGCATAATATTATAATATGATTAGCACTGTTAGAAAAGGAGTGCTAAAGAAGGAATGTTTATGGACGCAAGAAGAAATAACATATTAAAAGAAATCGTCGAGACATTTATTAAAACAGCGAAACCTGTTGGTTCCAAAGCATTGTGTGATAAATTTAATTTATCGAGTGCTACTATTCGTAATGAAATGGCTGTGTTAGAAGATTTGGGTTATATTGAAAAAAATCATGTATCTTCTGGACGGGTTCCTAGTGAAGAGGGATATCGCTATTATGTTGAGCATTTAATGGAAGCCGAGAAAATTACTGGTAGTGATATGTTAAAACTTCAAAAGATATTTGCAAGTGGTGAGCTAGAATTAAGCGATGCTATTAATAAGTGCATGGAAATAATTAGTGATATAACTAATTATACTAGTGTAGTTTTAGGTAAAAGTAGTAAAGATAACAACTTATTACAAGTAAGTATCATTGCTATTAATTCTAATCAAGTAGTTGCGGTTGTATGTACTGATAAAGGCAATGTTGAAAATAAGATGTTTAATATTGGTGATAATATCAATATTAATGAACTTATTAAAACTAGTGAAATTATCAATAAAATGCTTGCGGGAACACCAATTGATGAAGTAAGTATGCGGCTTGAGGTTGATGTTAAGCCAATAATAAAAAGGCAAATTAAACAATATGAAACAGTATATAATATTTTCTATGATGCTTTCAATGATTTTGTTGCTGGCAGTAGTAATATTCATATTGCAGGTAGAAATAACATCTTCAACCAGCCGGAATACAATGATATTTCTGAACTGAAAAGACTTGCCAATAAATTAGATGATGAAGAATTAATTGAAAAAGTTGCGGAAAATGATACAGATGAAAAGAAAATCAAAATATTTATTGGTGATGAATCAGAGTTTGACCCTAATGTTACAATTATTAGAAAGAAATATCACATCAATGGTGAAGAAGGTACAATTGCTGTTATAGGGCCAAAAAGAATGGACTATGGGAGGATTGTCAGTTTACTTGAGTATATTGATGAAAAATTAGATAGTAGAAAGGATGAAAATGGAAAATAAAGAAGAGGTTTTAGAAGAAAGTAAAGAACCAACAAAAAATGAAAAAATAAAAGTAAAAGGTGTTAAAGAGAGAAAAGATAGTAAAATAAAGAAGAGCAGTAAGGATAAAGAAACAATAGAAAAGCTAGAAAAAGAAAAAATAGAGCTCAACGATAAAATATTAAGACTTAGTGCTGAAATGCAAAATATGCGTCGTAGATATGATGAAGAAATAAATAAAATATGTAAGTATGATGGTGAAGAATTAGTCATTAAATTACTTACAATAGTTGATAACTTTGAGAGGGCTATAAAATTAGATGATAGGGATTTATCTGATGAATTATCTAAGTTCTTAAGTGGTTTTAAAATGATTTATACTAATTTATTAAACATTTTAGAATCAATGGATGTCAAAGTTATTGAAGCACAAGGTTTAGAATTTGATCCAAATAAAATGGAAGCAGTTCTAACAGAAAAAGATGAAAATTTACCGGCGAATGTAGTTATAGAAGTATTACAAAAAGGATATACTTATAAAGATAAAGTAATCCGTGTAGCTATGGTTAAGGTAAATGAATAATAAAAAAAGGAAGGATGAAGAAAATTATGAGTAAAATTATAGGTATTGACTTAGGAACTACAAACTCATGTGTTGCAGTTCTAGAAGGGGGAGAACCAAAGGTTATTCCTAATGCTGAAGGAAATCGTACCACTCCATCAGTAGTAGCCTTTAAAGGTGATGAAGAATTAGTTGGAGAAGTTGCTAAAAGACAAGCAGTAACTAATGTTAAAAATACAATTGCTTCAATTAAAAGAAAAATGGGTACAAATGAAAAAGTAGAAGCTAATGGTAAGAAATGGACACCAGAAGAAATTAGTGCGAAGATTCTTGGTAAGTTAAAGAAGGATGCGGAAAGTTATTTAGGAGAAAAAGTAACTAAAGCAGTTATTACTGTTCCAGCATACTTTAATGATGCTCAAAGACAAGCTACTAAAAATGCTGGTAAGATTGCAGGATTAGAAGTTGAAAGAATAATCAACGAACCAACTGCAGCAGCACTAGCATATGGTCTTGATAAGCAAGATAAATTACAAACTATTTTAGTATATGACCTTGGTGGTGGTACATTCGATGTATCTATACTAGAACTAGGTGATGGTGTATTTGAAGTTAAAGCAACAAGTGGTAATAACCATCTTGGTGGTGATGACTTTGATGAAAGAATTGTTGATTATTTAGTTTCGGAATTCAAGAAAGAAAATGGTATTGATTTATCTAAAGATAAGATGGCATTACAAAGAATTAAAGATGCTGCGGAAAAAGCTAAGAAAGATTTATCTGGTATGACTACAGCATCAATTAGCTTACCATTTATTGCTCAAAATGATGATGGCCCAGTACACTTAGATATGAATTTAACTAAAGCTAAATTTGAAGACTTATGTCGTGACTTATTTGATTCAACATTAAAACCTGTTAAAGATGCTTTAAAGGAAGCTAAATTAAAAGCCAGTGATATTGATAAAGTAATACTAGTTGGTGGATCAACTCGTATTCCATATATTCAAGAACTAGTTAAGAAAGAATTAGGTCAAGAACCAAATAAGGGAGTAAATCCAGATGAAGTTGTTGCTATGGGTGCTGCAATTCAAGGTGGAGTTTTAACTGGTGAAGTTGATGATATAGTACTTCTTGATGTTACACCACTTTCACTAGGTATTGAAACTCTTGGTAATGTAATGACAGTATTAATCCCAAGAAATACAACAATTCCAACAAGTAAATCTCAAGTATTTTCTACTGCTGTAGATAACCAACCTGCTGTTGATATTCATGTACTTCAAGGGGAAAGACCAATGGCTAGTGATAATAAAACTCTTGGAAACTTCCAACTTACAAATATCCCACCAGCAAGAAGGGGTGTACCACAAATCGAAGTTAAATTTGATATCGATGCTAATGGTATTGTTAATGTAACTGCTAAAGATTTAGGTACAAATAAAGAACAATCAATCACAATTACCTCATCAACTAACCTTAGTGATGAAGAAATTGATAAGATGATGAAAGAAGCAGAAGCTAATAAAGAAGCTGATGAAGCAAGAAAACAAGAAGCCGAAATTAGAAATGAAGCTGATTCAAGTATCTTTACAACTGAAAAAGCTTTAAGTGATTTAGGTGATAAAGTAGATAGTAAAGATAAAGAAAAAGCTGAAGAATTAATTGCTGACTTGAAGAAAGCTCTTGAAGGCACAGATGTTGATGAAATCAAGAAAAAAACAGAAGAATTAAATAAAGTAGCTATGGATTTAGCAGCTAAAGTTTATGAACAAGCGGCTAAAGAAGCTCAAGCTAATACATCTGAAGATAATAATGATGATCATGAAACGGTTGAAGATGCAACTTACGAAGAAAAATAATAAAAATATAAAGGTTCTAGGAAACTAGAACCTTTAAAAAGATTAGGGAGATTTATGGAAAAATTAAGAAAAGATATTGAAGGTATTTATAAATGGAATTTAACAGACTTAATTAAAGATGATGAAGAATATCAAGAATTGGTTACTAAAAGCTATATGCTTATAGATAAGATTGTAGCTATGAGGGATGAACTACTTAAAAATAGTAATAACTTTCTAATGTATTTAAAAACTCAAGAAGAATTAGATAAAACAGTAGAAAAAGTATATGTTTATTCTAACCTTTATTTTTATCAAGATATGAATAATGAAGATGGTAAAAAATATAAAGATAGTGCAGAAAAATTATTTGAAGATATGAATTTAAAATTAGCATTTATAAGACCATTATTACTTAATTTTGATTATGAAACAATCAAAGAATATATTAAAGAAAATAAAGAATTAGAAAAATATGCTTTTACTTTAGAAAAGATATTTAGATATAAAAAATATACTTTAAGTGAAAAAGAAGAAGAAATAGTAGCTTTAGCTAATAACTCTTTAGGTACTTCGGAAAATGTCTTCTCGGCAATAGATAATGTTGATATAGATTTAGGATATATTAAAGATGAATCTGGTAAAAAGGTTAAACTTAACAATTCTAATTATATAAAATATTGTAGTAGTAAAGATAGAAGTGTTAGAAAAAGTGCTTTTAAAAATATGTATGATTTTTTTGGTAAGTTTATTAATACTATTGCTGAGTGTTATATTGGTTCAATTAAAGAAAATACATTTAATAGTAAAGTAAGAGGTTATAATTCCCATTTAGAATCAAGTTTATATGCCGATAATATAAGTGTTGAATTCTATAAAGAATTTATTGAAGATATTCATCGTTTTATTCCACTTTTACATAAATATATGAAAGTTCGTTCTAAATATTTAGGTTATAGAGCTCATTTATATGATATATATGTTGATTTGGGTAAAAACAATAATGAGAATATTTTATATGAAGAAGGGAAAAAATATGTTCTTGATGCCTTAAAACCTTTAGGTGATAAATATATTAGTGATTTATCTAAAAGTTTTACTGATGGTTGGATTGATGTTTATCCAAATAAGTATAAAAGAAGTGGTGCATATCAATGGGGAACTTATAGGGTTCATTCATATGTATCCCTAAATTATGAAAACAACTTTGATTCCGTATCAACTATGGCTCATGAACTTGGTCATGCAATGCACTCTTATTATAGTGATAAAGCTAATGATTATAATGATGCCGGTTATCCAATTTTTTTAGCGGAAATTGCTTCAACTGTTAATGAAGTATTAATTGATGATTATTTTTCTAAAAATGCCCAAAATGACGAAGAAAGAATCTATTATTTATCTTCATTTTTGGATAAGGTAAGAACAACAATATTTAGGCAAGGGATGTTTGCGGAATTTGAAACTAAAGCATATAGTATGTATGAATTTAAAGAAACTCTTACAGCTGATATCTTATGTGATATGTATTATGATTTAAATAAAAAATATTTTGGTAAAAGCGTGGTTGTTGATGAAGCAATAAAGTATGAATGGGCAAGAATTCCTCATTTCTATACCCCGTTTTATGTTTATAAATATGCAACGGGCCTAGTTGTAGCTTTATCTATTGCTACCTCTATTTTAAATGGTGATGAAGAAATGAAAGAAAATTATTTAAAATTTTTATCTTCTGGTGGTAGTGATTATCCGCTTGAAATATTAAAGAAATGTGGTATTGATTTAACTGATAAGAAATTTATTAAAAGTGCTTTTAGTTTATTTAAAGAAAAATTAGAAGAATTAGAAAAATTAGTTGATAAGAAGGTGAAGAGTAATGAATAAAAAAGATTATTATGAAATCTTGGGCGTTAGTAAAAATGCCACTGATGAAGAAATAAAAAGAGCATTTCGTAAACTTGCTAAAGAATATCACCCAGATGTTAATAAAGAACCAGGAGCTGAAGAAAAGTTTAAAGAAATTGGTGAAGCTTATGCGGTCTTATCTGACCCCCAAAAAAGACGCCAATATGACGAGTTTGGTCATGCTGCTTTCCAAAATGGTGGTGGAGCTGGATCTGGTTTTGGAGGTTTCTCTGGTGTTGATATTGACCTTGATGACATTTTAGGAGATCTTTTCGGTGGCTTTGGCTTTGGTTTTAGTGGTGGTAAAGCCAGAAGTTCATCTCGTGCTAGCAAAGGTAAAGACATTCGTGTTGTTTTAAATCTCTCTTTTGAAGAAGCGGCTTTTGGGTGTGAAAAAGATGTCAAAATTAATCTAACTCAAGAATGCTCTAAATGTCATGGTAAAGGAGGATTCAATGAATCTACTTGTCATACCTGCGGTGGATCAGGTAGAATTTTGGAACAACAACAAACCATATTTGGTTATATGCAAACTCAAAAAACTTGTCCAGAATGTAGAGGACGAGGCAAGAGTTATAGTGAAGTTTGTGATGAATGTCGTGGTAAAGGAGTAGTTGAAAAAACTAAAACTTTAACTGTTACAATTCCTGAGGGTGTTGATGAAGGATTTCAACTTCGTCTTTCCGGTAAAGGAAATGCTGGTGTAAATGGTGGAGCAAGTGGTGATTTATTCATCGAATTTAAGATAAAAGAACATCCATTATTTGAACGAGATGGAGCAGATATTTATCTAGAAGTTCCAGTAACTATTACTGATGCTATTTTAGGTTGCAAAAAAGAAATTCCAACTTTAAGTGGTAATGTAATTCTAGAAATTAAGCCAGGAACCCAAAATTATACTAAATTAAAATTAAAGGGTAAAGGAATAAAGACACCAAATAGTTTAACTAGAGGTAATATGTATGCAGTAATAAATATAATTACTCCAACTAAACTAGATAGAAAACAAAAGAAATTACTTCAAGAACTAGCAGAAACTAATCTAGAAGATGCACCAGAATTTAAAGCTTTTAAAAAATATTTGTAAAAATAAAAGAACTTAAGATAAAACTTAAGTTCTTTTACATACCAGTACTTTTTCAACTGATATCCACGAAAATCAATAGATTTCCGTAACGACCCAAATCTTCGAAAGGTTTATGGGTTCCAACCAATATAATAATATCACGCTTTTTACATTAAGTCAATAGCGTTTTTGCTTACTCATGTAGTAGACAAAAAGCTTATAGACAAAATTTTAAAAATAAAGTATAATTATTTATATAAAATATAAGAAGGTTTTGTATTGCAAAGCTTTAAAAAATGAGAGATGTAAAATATGAGCTATAATGAAATTGTTAAAAGTATTAGAAAAAGCAAGTTAGCAAAAATATTTGGTTGGATATTCCTAGTCGCTGGTATTTTGGGATTTATTATATTTTTATCAACATATGTTAGTTGGAAATTAAAAGAAGATAATTATAATAAAGAGTATGTTTATAGTAATTATGGATACTTGTACTATGAAAATAATAATGAAAGAACAAATGTTGAAACAATTTATGATATAAATAATGAAATTATAGAGCTAGATATACCGAATGAAAAAACTGTAATTATGTTTTGCTCAAAAGAAAATCCTAGCGAATGTATTTATATTGATATGGATAACTCTATAGATCAAGTCATATTAAACCCTATTATAAGTATCTTTCCAATATTATTATTAATAGCGCTAGGATTGTTCTTAGTAATAAATACAAGGAAACAAAAGGATGATAAAGGTGAAGAAAAAACTTCGTTGAATAGCATTTATATGTTTTGTGTTTTCTTATTCACATGTGGAATAGGAGTTTTTGGTTGGCAAATTTATAATGCTGTTAATTATTTTAATTTAAAAAATGATTTAAATGTTACTACAGCAACTATATATTCAGAAATTTATAGTACAGGTGCTGAAAATGACTTGTATAAACCGGTTTCGTATTATTATGTAGATAATCAAAAATATATATATGTAAATGATTCATATGTTGATGGAAGTTTAGAAGAAAATATTGGTACTACTTTTGAGTTATATTATGATGAAAATAATCCTGCTAAGGTAGCAAAAAAAGAAAATCCAGTAAATATATGGATGATAATAATTGGAATTGCATTTGTAGCTTTTAGTACTCCAATTGTCTTTTTTAAGAGTAAAATGGAAAAGCGTAATGATGAAAAAATGGCATAACGAAGTTCTAGCTAGTGAAATATGTAAGAGACTTGGGTTTAATCATGTAACATATACGCTTGATACTTATAAAGATACTGTGGTGTCAATTTGTCCATGTTTTATTACTAAAGATACAGAACTTATTACCTGCTATCAAATAAGAAATGATATGTTGAGAAATGATAACATTAAAGATTATGAAGAATATGGGATAAGTGATGCTAGAATAAAAATGGAAAATATGTATATAATAGACTATTTAATTATGAATGAAGATAGACATTTAAATAATTTTGGTATTATTAGAGATGTTAATACTTTAAAGTGGCTTGATGTTGCTCCAATATTTGATAATGGAGAGAGTCTTAATATTACCTATTATGATAATGAAGAGTTACATATTTCTGGTGAAGGAAGATTATTTTATGAAGTAAAGCCATTTGATGAAATAATAAAAGTAGTGAAAGATATTAAAAGAATTGATTTATCTAAATTAGATGGTATAGTAGAGTGGTTTGATGAATTACTGCACAAATATCAAAATATAACAGGTTTTTCTGATACTAGAATAAATAGATTATGTATATTATTAAATAGACAAATAAATAAATTAAAAGAATTACAAGAAAATTCATGAATATTTTGTGATATTTGGCTATTTTATTGACAATTTGTTATTTTCTAAAGTATAATTATCTTTTGTTTTGCAGTAAAAATGAGCTAGCCCAGGTAAAATCTGGGCTAGTTTGATGTTATGAATGTTGTGTAAT
>CALVYM010000034.1 GCA_944372205.1 uncultured Bacilli bacterium | reverse complement strand
TCATCAGGAATTTCTCCATGTAAAAACATAGTTTGTAAATCTGCAAAAAGGTATTCTTTTTTAATTAGTACTTGAAAATATATTACAATTTTATGCATAATTCCATTTCCAATTAAATATTGTCTATCATATTTTTTTAATTTATGATAGTATTTAACTTACAAAACAACTTGCCAAATGTAAATATTTAATATAAAATATTATCAGGTGGTATAGATGGAAAAAAATAAATATCAAAGAGCTAGTAAAAATACTAAAAAAGAAGTACAAATGGCTTTTTTTCAAACGGATTTTGGTGTTGATTTAAAAAAACGCCTTAATAGATTAATTATATATTCTATTTTGCTTATAGCATGTGCTATTTATTTTACAATTGATGGTATAATGGATAAATATAGTATATCTAAAATTGTTGTTTCAGTATTCTTTTTAATGTTTGCAGGTTTGTTTATTTGGGGGAGACATTATGTTATTGTTAAGAGTTGCAATAATTATATGATTAATAATCCTAAAAGAGCAAATGATAAAAAATAAAAGCATATGATTAAATATGAATGTATTTAATCGTTTGGAAAGACTTAATAGTGAAAATAAAATTTGGATAATATATTTTTTTATTGCAGCTTTTGCTATACTAGCTAATAATTATGAAAAAGATTTTTTAACTAATAAAAATTTAAAAAGCTACCAGATAGAAAAAACAATGCATATTGTTATTTTCTTAGTAGCTTTTTTTATATATTTATATTTCGTTTTAGTTATTACTAAAGATTTAACTAATATGGAAAAAAACTTCAATAATACTAAATATCGTAATACTTTCTTACAACTTATTGCTGCTCTTTTATTTCTAGTTGGTGGAGCAGTATATTTAGTTTTAGAAGTAACAACTAGTGAAACAGAAGAAATTGGTTTTAATTAAAATATCTATATGTTTGATGATTTAAAAGCTCTACATCATTAATAGCTGCAAGATTGCTGACTGTTACTAGTTGATAGCCTTCCACATATAATAAAGGAAGTAATTTTTCTATTGTATCAACACTAGTTTTATGAATATCATGAAAAAGAATGATAGCTCCTTCAAAAACATTATTCATGACATAATTAGTTAAATACAGGGCATCTTTATGCCTCCAGTCTTCGGTATCAATATTCCATAAAATAAATACTGTATCTAAAGACTTTTTAACATCATTATTAATTGAGCCATATGGAGGCCGAGTTAGTGTAATAGACTTACCTATTATACTTTGCAATATTTCATTTGATTCATTAAATTCCGCTTGGATATCACTAATGTTTTGTCTTAAGAAATTTTTATGAGCATAAGAGTGATAACCTATTTCATTACCATCTTGATATAATTTTTTTATTACATCTTGATAATAGTTCATATTCTTACCTAACATAAAGAATGTTGAATGAGCATGGTTATCTTCAAGTATTTTCGCTAGGCGATTAGTATAAGCACCTGGCCCATCATCAAATGTAATAGCAATTTGTTTTTTCGCGGGATTAATAATGCTACCATCTTCATTAGAATACTCACTATCTAAATCAACCGTTATATCTAAATAATCTTTTATTTCGTTATAATTTACTGTCAAATATAAGTCTTCCTTTACTGCTGGTGTAATTAAATAATCATAATAGTATATTATAAGTTCATTATCCTTCATAAAATAGACATTAGTTTTATCAAAATTACTTAGAACATCAGCAATAAATTTAGGATATTTTAAATATAAAAGTTCAGTTATTTTTTCTTTAAAATCTTCTTTTTTATCACTTTTAATTAAGGAATCAATAGTAATTTCTGTACCCGTTTCATAATCAAATAAAACACTTTCATATCTATTTGTATTAGTTGTAAGAATGGATGTAACCTCTTTTTTAATATCGATTACATCAACTAATGAACCTTCAGCTATAGTATCAATGTATTTTTTAATATACTCACTTCTGGCAATTTCTTTATCGGTTTTTACAACAGGTGTTATAACTTCTTTGCTACTAGAAAATTTTTGCATATAACTAGAAGTGATTGATGTAAGTGCTAAAGCTAAGATGAAAATCATTGTCCAAAATATATTTACTACTAATTTATATTTTTTTAACTTAAACTTCATTTAAAATACTTCCTTTATATATTTTTAATATCTTTTTTCTTAAATACTATAAATGTTACTACTAACATAATTATTAAATAAACTAAACATACAATTATTGCATGAATAAGGCTATTACCAAATAAAGATGTTCCTCCGAAAAGATATACGGTAAAATCCCAATTAGTTGTAACAAAATAATTTAATATTTTTATATCATAAGCTAATGCAAATGCATTGATTAACTCAGCAGCAATGATTCCACAAAATGGAATGACAATAGAAAAAGCTGTGGAATTGACAATTACACTACAAGCAAATGCTAATGTTACTAATAAAATAATTTGTGGTAAATTAGCTAGGATTTGTAATATTAAGTAACCAAATATGTTTAGTACTTCTAAAGATGAATCAGTTATATTATAAACTACTACTGGAATACTTAGACTACTAAAGCCCATAAATATACCACCGATGAGTAATTCACTAACTATAAATATTCCAATAATAAATAGTAACATAATCAAAACACTAATATATTTAGCAAGTAATATTTTGCTTCTTTTGCGAGGTATTATAAGTAAGCTTTTAATTGTACCTTTATTAAATTCATCACTTACGATACCACCTGCAATCATTATACCAAAAACTAATATTAAGAAGGAATATTCATTAAAGAAATTAACAAATACACTTCTGAGAGTTTGGTTATTATTAGTATCAACTTTATTATCTAAAATATACCAGTTTTCATAATAACTCTTAACTGAATCTTGATAATCTATATCATTACTATATTGATATTCAGCCATACTATATAATGAATTATTTATGGCATTTATAGCATCATTTAAATAATCATTACCAAATGCTACACCATTTTCTATGCGATATTCATTTAACTTAAGTTGCTCTTCTAAGATAAATAACTCTTTTTCATAATTTATTTTTTCATTATTACTCAAACTTGAATTGTTTAAAGTATTTTTTATATTATTTATACTTTCATTAATATTATTTGTATCATTATTTACAAAATATTGCCAGTTATTATTTTCAATATTGTTTTTTGTTTCTTCAAGTTCATTAGATATTAAAGATGCACCTAATTCTTCATCTAAATATCTATAATACTCTTGCAACAAACTCCAATAATCTTCCATATATTTTTGATATTGCCAAGAATTGCTATCATACTTACTGGCTAACTTGTAGGTATCTATAAAAGATTTATAATAAAAATATAATCCTTTATCTTGAGCATTACTAGATTCATAATCATTTACATAATTTAATGCTACGTCATAATCTTCATAATAAGTTGTACTAAAAGATACTAAATTATCTGAAAAACGATATATTAAATTAGTAAGTATAACAAATATTAGAGCAATAATTAAAAATACTTTAGTACTTCTTTTATGTAATATTTTATATAATTCATTTTTAATTAAAGTCATTATTTTCCCCCCTTGGTTTTTTTCAAAAATGCTTCTTCTAAAGTTAGTTCTTCATTTTTTACTTCGTATATATCTATACCATCTTTAACTAACTGTTTTATTATTTTTGCTACAATTTCTTTATTTGCTTTTACTTTAAATGAAGTTTTTTTAACATCAAATGTATCTTTAATATTAATTTTTGTTGTATCACTTACAATAAACATTACTATATTTTCATTATTCTTTAATGTAGTAACTTCACTAGATTCGATAATTTTTCCATTATCAATTATACAAACTTTATTACAAAAGCTTTCTAATTCTGCTAGATTATGACTAGAAATTAAAATACCCATACCATCACTAGAAAGACGCTTTAAAAGTACTCTTAAATCTTTTATTCCTTCGGGATCTAGACCATTAGTTGGTTCATCTAATATTAAAATATTTGGTTTGTTTAAAAGAGCTCGAGCAATGCCTAATCTCTGGCGCATTCCTAAACTATATTTGTTTACTTTATCATTAATTCTGGCATCAAGCCCCACATATTTAACTAACTCATTAATATCATCATCACTAATATTACCATAGTAATCAGCAATTAATCTTAAGTTTTGCCAGCCTGTTAGATACATATAACAATCCGGATTTTCTACTATTGCTCCGACTTTTCTTATGGCATCTTCAAAATGTGTAGTAATGTCTATTCCATTAATTAAAACTTTCCCAGAATCAATTTTTTGTAAGCCAAGTATTAACTTAATAGTAGTAGTCTTACCACTACCATTAGGTCCAATAAAAGCTAGTATATCCCCTTCATCTATGGAAAAAGAAACATTTTTAAGTATCTCTTTTTTTCCAAAACTTTTACATAAATCAATACATTCTAATAATTTTTTCATTGTAATCCTTTCTAATCATCTATTAAAAGTCTTTCTATAAACTTCTTTTATTCGTTCGCTTGATACATGGGTATAAATACCTGTTGTATTAAGACTTGAATGTCCAAGTAGTTCTTGAACAGTTTTAATATCTGCCCCATTATTAAGCAGATGCGTTGCAAAAGTATGCCTTAATGTATGAGGTGTGACACGTGTTTTTAGAGCCAAATTCTTAACTAAATCACTAATGATGTATTCAATATCATGAATACTTAATTTATCCCCAGATTCCTGAGTAAATAAATATTCTGTATCAATAATGGATAAATATTTATCTAAGTAATCTCTTGCATATTCTCCGAAATATACAATACGCTCTTTACTACCTTTACCCATAATTCTAATCGAATTATTAGATTTATTAATATCACTTACTTTGATATTAATCATTTCACTAACCCGACATCCTGTTGCATAAAATAATTCAACTAACAATCTATTTCTTAGACCAACTTTAGTAGAAGTATCAATATTATTTAGAATTTTAGCTAATTCTTCATAACTTAAATAATTAGGTAATTTTTTTTCTAGTTTGGGATTTCTAATACTATTAAAAAGATTAGTATCTATAATATTTTTATTTAATAAATAATTATAAAATGTTCTAAGAGCACAAATTCTTCTAGCAATAGTACTGTTCTTTAATTTTTCTTCATCTAAATATTTTAAATAATTGCGAATTACTTCACTATCTATTTTCTTATAATCTATTTTATTTTTCTCTAGATAGTTTAAGAAATTAGTTATATCCATTCTATAACTAATTTCTGTATGTTCGGAATAATTTAATTCTTTACTTAAATAGTTTAAAAAATTATCTAAATCTTGCATTATTATCACCAAGTAATGATTCTAATTCTTTTAACTCTTCTTGCATTTTTTGTAATTTATTTTCTAAAAA
Organism: uncultured Bacilli bacterium; assembly: GCA_944372205.1. Classification (GTDB taxonomy): domain Bacteria; phylum Bacillota_I; class Bacilli_A; order RF39; family UBA660; genus Onthocola_B. The sequence continues at coordinate 5,735 of CALVYM010000034.1, read as the reverse complement.
AGCTATATTTATTTTATGATCAGCTATATCTTTATATATCTCACTTCTACATATTGGAGGTAAACTAGGATTTAATACCCATTCTTCATCATCGATAAGATTTTGCTTTGCTTCAGCAATTCTGCTTTCAAGTTCAGTAATAGCTATTTTTATTTTTCTAATCCGCATTAAAGATAGAGCATTATCAAATGATGAAAGATAAAGCTCATTGGTTTTTGTTTGTTTTTTATAAGCATCAAGACTAGAGAGATTAGAAACTTGTTGGGCAGCAGTTATTTCATCTTTATCATGATTAGCAAAATCTTGATTATTTTTTCTAAGTTCTCTTTCTAAATCTTCTTGGATATCAAATAATTCATTAAATTCCATATTATTCTCCTTATCTGCCGCGATTTGTAAATAAAACATTTAATTCATCACTATTAAATTTTGCTTCCGCGAGTTCTTTTTTAGCTAAATTATATTCTTTTACTAAAGAAGCAATTTTTCTATTTAATTCATCTTTTGTTTTTTGGTCTGTAGACTTAGCATTCATTAAATTTTTGCAATGCCAAATATAACTTATAAGCAAGTCTACTTTCCTTTGGGCATTTACAACTGGAGCGAATCTTTCTTGATACCAAAAAGCCTTTTCATCTAAAGGTGTTGCAGGATTCATTAAAGCTATTTCCTCATCTGTTAAAAAATATGCATCCTCATGATTCTTACGATATTCATCATTTAAATATTCTTGATATTTATTCATAAACTCTTCAACCAACCAATTACCTATTATGTATAATTATACATGCTCTCCATTATTAATTTAGCATTAAAATCTTTTGCCATATTAACATCTTGATTTGTATCTAAATTAACAAGTATTACTTCAATATTCCATGTATGAGCAACATAATCACTTGTTTTTATTTCATAATTATTGACAATATAATAATCTCCAGTAACTGTTGTTATATCAAAACCACTAAAGTCATTACTAGTTACATAATTAAGTCCTGCAATATTAGTTATTTCTTTACCATTTGGATCATATACTTTAATTAATAATTCTGGAGTTTTATTAGATGTTGAATATACTAAATTATTACTTTCAATATTTAATCTAATGTTATAATTGTATCTTTTTTCTACTCCTTCATTATTTTCAACTCTAAGAGTAGCTGTTGCTTTAGCATCTTCAATTAAACTACCCATATCTTCTCCAAAATTGGTAGTATCTGCCCGAATATAAATTGGTTCAGTATTAAATAATAACCAATCAGTAACTACAGCAGTTGTACTATCTACTCGTGGTGAGACATCTGATACTTTAATATAGGTAAAAAAAGCCATAGTTGAACTGGTAATAATTGAAAATAATGCAATAATATAAATACTTAATAATATTCTCTTAGTTTTTCTATTCATAATCATTCTCCATTAAATACTTCATATTAAGAATAACAAAAAATCCTAAAAAAATCAACTATTTAGACTCATTTTTAATCATATTTACAATCCAAATATACACTGGTGTAAAGATATTTAATACTAAAGTTAATATACATGTATTATCTAAATTCTTATTTATTAGAAAATATAGTATAACAATAATGACAAATAATATTATTCCAAAATAATTAATTAATTCTTTTTTTAACTTATTTTTAATATCTTTATAATTATCAGAAATATCATATAATACATAGACAATATTAGTAATCATTATTATTACATATAAATAAGGTAAAACTCTATTATCAGATAAATTACTATATATTACATAAACTATTAAGAAAAACACACTATCTATTCTAATTAAATGAAATGGTTTATTAATAATCATTTTAATATTATATTCTTTTTGATATTTATTTTTTCTTTTGATTTCTCTATTCATAAATAATATTAAATAAATTACCCATAAACTAAGTCCTATATACTCTACTGTTTTATACATCTAAATCTCTCCCATACAGACAACCACAATAATTCTGACGATATAAATTATAAGTGCGGCTTAATTCAATACTTTTTTTATATCCATCGTTTTTCTTAAAATCACTATATAAATATTTTACACCATAATTTTGTTCTAATAAAGCCCCAATTTCATTAATTAAACGACTGTTTTTATAAGGACTTACCGTAAGAGTTGTTCCAAAATAATCAAAGTTTTCATCTTTAGCTAATTTAGCGGTTTTTTCTAATCTTAATTTGAAACATACACTACATCTAGCTCCTCCCTCTTTTTCCTTTTCTAATCCCTTTGTAGCTTTTTTAAAAGATTCATTATCATAATCACAATCTTTAAATTTAACATATGGATTATTTAATTCTTTAATAAACCTAATTTGTTCACTTTTACGCTTTTCATATTCACTAATCGGTTCAATATTGGGATTATAATATAATACTGTTATATCAAAATAATCTTTTAAAAAATTTAGAACTGTAGTTGAACAAGGACCACAACAACTATGAAGTAATAATTTTTCTCTTTTGGTTATGCTATTTATTATTTCTATTAATTTATTCTGATAATTCATTATTCTCACCTTCTTCATTTAGTTTGTCAAATGATGTAAATACTACGGTATCAGCACCTGCATAAACACTATCTAGATGAATAATTCCTTTAGCATCTAAATTAGAATAAATGGTTTCATACATATTTAAATTAGCAAAATTAACTAGATCAATATAAACTAAATTACCATCATTCATTTTTAATATAAATCTAGAATCATTAATTGTTACATCACCTTTTATATCAGGGCTATATTCAATTTCACTAATCAAATTTATGATATTTACATCAATATCACGCATTTTTTCTATTAAATTTTTATATATATCACTAGTAACATAATTAATTAAAATGGGTATTCCTAAATAATTTTCATTAGATATTTCTTTACCATTTGATAGTACTATTAAATCATTAGTTTTATTTAAAAATAAAACTTTAGCTTCTTTAATAGCAATAGTAATTGTTCCAAATAAATTCTTTTTTACCTCAACACTAGTTACTAAATCTAATTTTTCTATTTTTTTCTTAACAGAGTTAGTATTTACTTTAAAAAGATTAGGATAATTATCTAAATTAGATTGAGAGATAATCTCACTATCTTTAAGTAGATTATTACCATTGATTACTATGTTTTTAACAGGCATAGTAAATACATAATAAAAAGTCATTATAAGTAAATATAATATTAAAATTATAACTAATAAAGCTTTTTTATTTAATCTCCTTTTTACTTTCTTCATCTAATTTCTCCCATTTAACTATGACTTGTTCTAAATCTAGTGAAATATCAAAATCTTTTTTGACAGTTTTTTTAATAACTGTAATCAAATCTATTATATCACGGCTTTTGGCATTGTCAAAATTAATTATAAAATTTGCATGTTTCATAGATACTTTGGCACCACCGATGGTAAAGCCTTTAAGATTTGCATGTTCTATTAGAAAACCTGCAGAATAATTTACAGGGTTTTTAAATACTGACCCGGCGTTTTTATATTCTAAAGGTTGAGTATTTTTTCTCTTTTGTAAATTTTCAGTTATTTTTTCGCGAGCAAGTGCTACATCACCTTTTATTCCTTTAAATTCAGCAGCAACAATTATATTTTTCTTACCCTTAAATTCAGTATATCGATAACCATATTTGATGTCTTCTTTAGCATATTTTTTAATAACCCCAAATGAATCCATTACTGATAGGCTAATTAAATCATCAAATATAGATGAATTATAAGCTCCAGCATTACCAAGGATTGCTCCTCCAAGAGTACCTGGTATTCCCATTAAATTAGAAAAGTTTGTATATCCTTCGTTTAGTAGTGTATTAACAAAATTTGCTAGAGTTATGCCTACTTCTGAGTAGATAATATCATTATTAAAATCTATTTTATTTAATTTATCTAGCTTTATTATTACTCCTGCAAAGTCTTCATCAGGAAGAATTACATTAGATCCTCCTCCAAGGATATACCAAGGCATTTTCTCTTTTTTTAAATATTTTAATAAACCTTCTAAATGTTTGATAGTATCTACTTTAACTAAATACTTAGCATGACCACCAATACCATAGGTATTATATTTTTTTAAATCAATGTTTTCTAAAACTTCTCCATATTCTTTCATTTCAACAATTCCTTAATTTGTTCATATATTATTGTAGATGATGCTTTAATATTTAACTTTTCTAAATTTTTTTTCATTTCAGAATATTTTTTAGTATTAATAATCTCATTAATAGTTATTTGAATAAGATTGGCATCCAATCTTTTTTCTTCAATTAATTCAGCAACTTTCAGATTAACTAAATCTAGAGCATTATAATATTGATGATTGTTAGCAACATACGGACTTGGAATCAAAATTGAAGGTATTTTTAAAGCTAATATTTCACTAATTGTACTAGCTCCAGCTCGTGAGATAATTAAATAAGCACTTTTCATTAAACCTGCAAGATTGTCGACATATGGTACAACTTTAACATTTTTGGGAAATACATTATTTTTTACAAAATCATCATAAAAATTTTTCCCAGTTATATATAAAATTTTATATTCTTCATTTTCTACTAACTTTAAAAAAGCTTGAAACTTTTCATTTAGAGAATTACTGCCTTGCGAACCTGCAACAATAATGATTAATTTGTCACTTTCTTTAAAACCATAAGTACTCTTAGGTATTTTTTTGGCTACTAAAGCATTTTCCCCACAAGGATTACCAGTATAAATAACTTTTTTGGCAGTTTTAAAATATTCTTCAGAATTTTTAAATGATACTCCAACTAAATCGACATATTTAGCAAGAGTAATATTAGACTTGCCTGCAACACTATTTTGTTCGTGAATAAAGGTTTTAATTCCTAGTTTATGAGCGGCTCTAATAACAGGATAAGTAACATATCCTCCAGCACCAATTACTACATCTGGTTTAAATTCTTCCATTATTTTAAGACATTTTTTTATAGCTTTTCTAATCAAAAATATATTTTTAAAATCTCTAAATAATTTCTTTTTACTAAAACCATATATTTCTAAGGGAATATATTTAATTTTCATATTAGGAATAATATCTTTTTCCATTCTATCATGAGTTCCAATATATATTACTTCTAAATGTTTTTCCTTTTCTTGAAATTTTTTTAATATAGCTAAAGCTGGATAGATATGTCCACCAGTACCTCCAGCTGAAATAATAATTTTCAATTTAATCACCTTTATATAATTATACAATAAATTCCCCCAAATTTATAACTATTTTCTCTTATTTTTATTTAACTAAAACTAAAAATGAAAAAACAGTGTAAACTTTACACTGTTTAGAATACATAAATTTTACTATATTAACCAACAAAACGATATATTCCATTTTCCATTATAGTATCTGAAAAAACAACCGAAATTCCATTATAATTGATATTCCCTCCTTCACCCCAAACAATATTATTTCTAATCGTCAAACCTGAAATATTAAAATCACTATCCACAAATTCTTCCCATGTCATACCATTATATGCTTGATATTCTACTTCTTCAATTGTAAATGTAATTAAACCTGTATTGTAATTACCATTATTAACTATTATATCAGCACCAGATACTATATTTCCATCAAGTAATATTTCATAACCACTATTACTTACTACATTACCCGATTCATTAATATCTATATTATTTATATTATCGGAACTATTTATAAAATCATCCCATGCTGTATTTTCATCTACACTATA
>CALVYM010000033.1 GCA_944372205.1 uncultured Bacilli bacterium | reverse complement strand
TATTTTTTATATTCTATATATTTTGTCACTTCATTATTATTATCATATACAACAACTTGTAAAATACAAGGATTATAATTAGTACAATATGAACTTATATCTATCTCTGTTTTAGTATAATTAGGATTACCACTATATACTCCTCCACTTAAATAGTTATGATTTTCATCAACTACATTTATATGATAATTATATCCCCCGATTGCCCCATTAGGATTAATACTTAACACACTACCATTTAAATTAAGCGAAAAATCAGTTAAAGGTTTATTATCTGATACAGTTATAAATATATAGTAATAAGCTGCGTTTCCTGCACTATCCTGAATGTGTCCTTCAATTTTATAATATCCAACTTCATCTAATTTTAAATTGATATCTTTTGGTTCATATTTTTCTAAATATTCAAAATAACTTAAATCACTACCACTAGGTTTGCGTAAACTAAAGGTACTTCTATAACTATTTGTTCCTCCACTAGCAGTTACTTTAATATTGATTGTATCACCCAAGTTTTTTTCTAAGTGTATATCTGATGTACTACATGGTCCATCTTCATCACTTTTTTTCACTGTTTTTCCATCAACTGTTACATTAGCATATAATAATTCTAATCTCATAAAACTATTAAAACCTAAAATGCTAGCACTATCATAACTTTTTCGCATTTCGCTTTCGGTTATACCAAAATAACGAATGTTACCATTGCGATCATCTCTTTGGGTATCAAAATAATAATTAGTATCACCTATTTTTAAAACATTCCAAGTATGGCCACCACCATTAACACGACCACTAACTAAATATACATTAAAACCTACTCTTCTTGCTAAGGCTAGAAAGAAACTAGCATAAGTATCACATACTCCTGTTTTATCTGTTAAAGCTTGTTTTGTCCAATAAACTATCTCACCATCATTTATATAATATCGCAATGTTCCAAATTCATTTTCATAAACAGTATAATCAAATAAATTATTACTACTATCATAACTCATATTATTAATTACATATTTATAAATTGCTTCAAGTTTTTCATAATTACTCATATTATTTTTAATTATACTATTTATTATATTACCTATTTTATCATCAACATAACTATATCTTGTTTTAATAGGATTTAACTTAATACTATTAATTTGTTCTTTAAAACTATTATTACTACTATTAACAGATGGATTTTTATTAGTATTGTTTGAATTATTATTTGGTTTATCAACTTTATCAACATTTTCTTCTGAATTTTCTTCTTTAGTAATACTTTCTAAATATTTAGTTAATTCTTCTTTTATACTTATTAAATCATCTTGCTGTGAATTTTTTATTTGTTCTTTATATTCATTTAATACTTTTATTTCATCTTCATTTGTTCTATTATTGATTTCATTATCAATATATTTTAGCAATTCATCTATTTCATTAGTAGAATTTATTTCTTCTTCAGTATTTTTTATTTCTTCTGTTTTATTATCTATGTTATATTTTTTTACATCAACTTTCTTGTTATAAATAATTATTACTCCTAGTATAAGTAATAACAATGTAATTATTCCTACAATTATTAAATTTTTTTTAGTTAATATTTTCTTTTTCATAAACTTCCTCCTTTAAAAGGTTATACTAAATTGCTTCTTTTGTAAATTTAGTTTATCATACACACATTTTTTTAAAAAGTATGACTTTCATATTATACAAAAAATACGAATTTTTATGAAAATTCATATTTTTATTGGTATTGAGCTATAAAATGCATACCGTATAAGACTTTTACCGCATCTTTACTTTGATATATTTTATTGTCAGCAGTATTTAACCAACCAATAAAGTTTTCTTTATTCTGTGGTTCTGGTAATATATATGTACTTTCATATTCTTTTAAATAAGTTTTTTTATTAATACTATTCACTTCATCATCACTAGTTGTGACCATCCATACGATATTACCATTATTATTTTTCATTGTTTCTAAAGTATTAGAATAATTTAGTTTGTTTAATACCAACTCTAAATCTAGCATTCCTTGATTAGCTATATTTTTGGCTTCATCCATTCTTAAACCATAAAATAGATATTTAGGAAAATAGTTTTTCCAATTCTCATATTGAAAAAAGTCATTTTGTTGTAAATATTCTTCTCTTTCTTTGCCCCAAGTTAAGTCACTATTAAATGAATATAAAAATGATGTAAATTCGATTCCATTATTAGTTAAAAAACCATTAGCAATAACATTATAATATCTAGTTGAAGCTACATAATAATAAGTAATATCTTCTTTGATATAATCAATGTTCGTTACTGTGACTATTTCCATAGTTCTATTACTATTAAATTTAATTATATTACTACCTACATGAAATTCTTTTGCATTTAATACATTCACGTATTTATTTAAATCAGCGCTAAAAACTCCATGAGTTCCAAAAGTATTTAAAGTGCTTCCATCACTAAAAGTTGTTTTTTGATAGTAACTGGCTTTTTTACTTTTTTCAATCCAAACAGGATATTCATAAGTAAATCCTCCATTTTCATGGTCATAAACCATTAATAAATCATCATAATTTATATCTTCAATATTTTTAGTTGTTCCATCTGCTAATAAAATTGGTGTTCCTTCAACTAAGCATTGGTTATTTTCAGCTGAAGCTACGATATTAATATCTCCTGTTACTTTATTTATAATAACATTACCACTACTTGAATCATATGTATAATCTGTTCCACTATTCAAAGTAATACCATTCATAGTAATAGTTATTGAACTTGGTAAAGCATATCCAATTGTTGATGTTAATGATAGGGTTGCTTCATATGATGTATTTATCAAGGCAACTGATGAACCATTTGATTTAATTCTGTCAAATTCTGTAGTTACATTGTACAACCATTGTAAATGAGTAGATTGAGAATTAGAACAATATCCATTACTTGTTGTGGCTGATTCACAATCATCTGCACCACTATTGCCTGCTTCATCTATGCCATATATTTGAACTACATAATTACCTACAGATAATCCCGAAACAGTATAGCTTGTTACAGCGTTGCCGGTTTCATAATTTAAAATTTCTCCTGTAGTTTCATTAAATAAATTTATATAATAATTAGTTATTGGAGAGCCTCCGCTATCAATACGATTCCAAGTAATAGTTGCTTGACCTTCAACTGGATTATTATCACTAATAGCAATATTTACATTACCCACCTCTGGTTTTTCATGATCAGTAGCATTAATATCTATATCAACATCTAAAGTTATAACTCCTAAATCAATGTCATCTATCATATTTGAAGATAAAATAATATTAGTTTGCGTTTGATTGGTTAAGAAAATACTGCCTTCCTTAACCATTAAATAAATTGTAAAGTTTTCTGTGTTGTTGGCAGATATTGTAAAATAATTTAATTGATTACCATTACTATCAACAATTATAATATTTTCATTACTTGATGTTAAACTAAAAGTTCTATTATAACGGAAGGTATTAATAACACTAACATTAAACTCTGCTATAGTACCTTCACCTTGCAAATTACCATAATTGGGAGTAATACTAGCCATAATATTACCTGAATTATCTTCAGATGTTGATGCAATACCATTAACAATAACTGTTAGTCCATTGGGATTTTGTTGAACAAAAAAATCCATTTTTATTTTAACAGTTATTACTTCACCAGAACTTATTAATTCTCCCGCTTCAAATAATTCTCCTGTATCATATCTTGTAATAGTTGTTGTAACATTAGGTACTGCACTTTCTCCTTCAATTATCGCATTAACCGGAAAGCCGATATAAGTAAAATCATAAAAAGAATTGTTAGTAATTGTTATTACAAAAGTAGCGGAAAAGTTAGTACTTCTTCTGCTAGCATCTATTCTAAATTCAATATTCATACCATCATAGGTAGGTTCATTATAATTTTCTAAACCGCTACATTCGTTAGTTAAAATATAAGCGTTAGTTATTTCAATAATCCCTGGTTCTGTTAAAGCAACATTTCCATTTAATGTTAATGTTTCTCCATATAATGCATAACCAATGCTCATAGTCATTAAAACTATTAATAATAGTATAGAAATAATATTATTTTTAATAAATTTCATTTATTTGACTCCTTAGAAAACAATTCTCTTTTTAATTTATACAAATAAATCACATTTTCACTCATTAATAAAAATAAAGCTCCATCTTTTTCTGTAATATAATTAATCGGGTTTCTTACTTCACTATGAGCATCAATTAATTCTTCAAAAGTAGAAACTTCTAAAATGTTATTTTTAGTCATATTTGGCTTGTTTTTTAAATTAACAATTATTCCATCATAAATTTTAAGTATTTTTCTTAGTCTTTTATGATAAATACTCTCTAATTTATAACTTAAAATACTTAAATATATTAGTACCAATACTAATATTCCCGCAAGTATATAAAATAAAATAGCTAATATTCTAAGAACAGAATAAATTAAATTTGCATTTTTAATACTATGACTAAATAGTAAAACATCAGTATTGTTATCATTGCTAGCTTCAATTGGTACTTCTATAGTAAGATTTGTTAAAGGAATATTTAATTTCAATTCTTTTTCTAACGAAACAGCTTCTCCACTAACGGGATCATTAACCATATTAGAAACTACTAGTATCACTTCTAAATTACCTTCCATAGATATACCGTATTGATTTCGAAAATCAACTAATACTTCATTATATGCTTGATAATCAATTTGAATAGTATCATTAATTGTAATACTGTCAACATTTTCATATTTTTTTGTAGTTACATCTTTCAAAATATATTCTTTTGAATAATAATTACTAGTACTATTGGTTGGGGTTGCATTAACTATACCTTTAATATAATAATTATATGTACCATTTATATAATCATTTAAATCCATATTATATGTATAATTTATATTAATATAATCTATTAAACTTGCAACATAAGTCATATTCTCAGGCAAAAAGTCTTGTTCAAAAAAATCATTTGGTTGCAAATATACTTGATATGATATGTCACTATTTTCATCATAACGAATTTCTACTAAATTATCACTATGAAAACCAAGTCTAGCACAAATAAAAGCAATCAACGAAAAAAGAATAGTACTCAAAAATACTATGATTAATATATTAAACTTGACTAATTTTTTGCTTTTATTCATACTAATCTTTCCTTTTAAAATATTTCGCTCAATAAAACTGTTGGATATCCAACATATTTAACAATAAATCTAACTTTTCCCAGAACATTTTCTTCTCTAACTAAATTTAAATCAATTGTATTGTTATTATCTCCTTTAGTTTGATACAACAACCGATTATATTCTTCGATAATGTTAATAACTCGATGAGTAATAACTCGATTATTATATTCATAAACTAATATATCACCTTCTTTAATGTCGGTACTTTTTTCATAAATTATTGCATCACCACGATAATAAATAGGATTCATTGAGTCAGTAGCAATAGCAATCATTTTATATTTAAATACTCCCGACACTAAAGAGACAATTATTATTAAAAAAAACACTAAAGGAATAGAAACTAATTTAACAAAATATTTTCTCGTTTTTAATGAGGCTTTTTCCTTATATAAAACAATTTTTTTAATTATTAAATATGTAATAAATGGAACAAATATATATAATATTGCATTTAAATAATTACCTAAATTAGGCACTATTGGGACTATTATTGGCCCTATTTCTAAAACAAGACTATAAATAATGGATATATTAATTGAAATATTATATGTCATATAGCTTAAAAGCAAATGCCTAGCTATGCTTGGTAAAATACTAAGACATAAAAAGTTAAAAATTAAATAAAAACTATTTAAATCACTAATAATATAAGAGTTAAAAATATCTATTGCTATATAAGATACAGTTAATATAATAAATGGTTGTTTATTAATTTTAGATTGATTAGCAATACTAAATCTAATAAATTCTCTAAATAATATAAGAGTTACTAATGGCCAAATATTATTTATAATGCCAAATAAATCATTGCGATATACATTATTTAAAAATCCAACAAAACAACCAAGTAAGTAAATTATTAATATATAAAATAGTAATAAAATAATTATATATCTCGTGCTTATTCTAGTTAAATAATTTTTATTTCTCGGAATGCCGTATGTTTTTACAACAATCAAAAAACTAAAACAGTAAAAAAACAAATCAAAATATGAATATAATAGTGTATTATGTTGCAATAGTAAATATTTAATTAGCAAATATAATATAAGAGCTATTACAATGACTAAACTTGTTGTTTTATACTTCGTTTTCATATATCACCTAAATATGTTCAACTATTCGAAATAATCGAATAGTTGAACTATATAATTATTAAGCTTGTTCATAATTTAATGTAACGTTAAGAGTTACTTCTTGAGCAGTTTGTGGTAAATCAGCAGCACTATCTGGTTGAACATATTCTACTCTTACAGTAACAGTTTCTGTATCAGACGCCACAAGAGGTACACTTAACCCAGATTGAGATGTGGTATAAGGTGTAGACCCATAAGTAACAGTATGCTTTAAATATGCAGAATGAGTTGAAATATCTGACATTGTTATTCCAACTAATTTAGCATCAAATGTACCACTATTAGCAACATCTATAGTAAATTCATAGAAATCTCCAGGTTCAGTTAAAGTTACATCATAAGAAACTGATGTTACATTAATTACTGGTTCAGTATCAGGTTCAACTCCACCAACAGTTTCTTGAAAACTATCAGTATCAAATTCAACATTCCAATTACTATTTTGAACTGTAGCCGTACCATTTATTTCTAGATTAGAACTATAAACGGCAAAACCAACTGACATGGTTATAATAGCAACAACTAATAGCATTATAATTATTCCTGAATAACTAACTCTCTTTTCCATAAAAGCCTCCTTTCATTTTTATTTCGTACCATAGTTTATACTTCAGTAATACTATGTTCTATATAATTATACCATGAGATTAAGCAAAAAGCGATACTTTTTTGCATATGTTTTGACTATTTGTTACAATTCACAGTCTAAATAATTAAAACACACAAAAAGGAAGCAATAAGAACTTAATTTGCTTCTTTTCTTCATTTGCTAAACCAATTGTTACAATTTCATCTATTGTATATGAATTATTATCTAGCAATCTTATCAATGCTCTCGTGTCTAATTGTCCTCCAATTCTTTTTCTTGTTTTTTCTCTAGTATTAGGTATTATCTTTTTTTGTTAATGGGAGTTTTACTTGTTGGTATACTTGATGTTGTTCCATCCAAATTAAGATTTGCTAAATATTTATCTCTTTCATTTTTAGTTAAATCAAGTTCTTTAGTTAATTCTATTAATTTTGATTTTAATGCATCAATTTGAGCATTCTTGTAATTAACTTCTTGCTCTTTCATTTTTATTTTTTTCTCTAATCTTTGTTCTAAATCTTCTTTAGTTTAATGATTTTATTGGTTATGTTATGTATTAAATGTTTACGGATATTTTTAAGTTTCAAAATAATTGATATAGTACTATCAGTGAAAAAATATTATCATTTTAGAAGTATTAAATAATATAAAATTTATAAAAAAATAAGACCTAATTAAGATCTAATTCAATTTGGAACATTAAAAAATCCCATATTTATGGGAATTATAAACTTTATGGTGGAGTAGAGGAGAGTCGAACTCCTGTCCAATATGCTCTATTATACAATATCTACAAGTTTAGGTAGATTTTGTTTGTCCTAATTAAATGGCTCTACACCAACCTAATAATTAGTAAGTTTAGTAAATTTCGATATATTATCCTAAACAAATAATATATTATATCTTATATTTATGAACCCCTAGCTAAACCTATAAGAGAAATTTAGTAGAAGTGCTCCCTTACCTACTAATTAGGCAAAAGCAGGAGCGAAACTGTAATTAGTTTCGTCATTTAATTTTAATTTTGCACTTAAGGTATGCCGACCACTTGCAATCATATCTAGTTACATATGTCGAAACCATAAACTACCCCATACAACATAATTGTAGCAAAAAATTTGCGATTTGTCTACTATTTTTAACAAATGTTCGCGCTTGATTCGGCATTTAATGAATAATCCGCAAAATCTTGTTTTATATATAGAGGAAATGCAGCAGCTCCAATCATGGCAGCGTTATCTGTACAATAAATAAATTCGGGAATAGAAAGTTTAGCATTATTATTTTGTGCTACTTTTTGTATTTCTCCTCTTAAATATTTGTTAGCAGATACTCCTCCAGCTACTATTATATGCTTTATACCGGTATTTTTAAGGGCTAAATCAACTTTTCTGGCAAGTTCATCTATGGCAGTAGTTTGAAAACTGCAAGCAAGATCCGCTTGTCTTATGGTATTACCTCTCTGTGTCTCATTATGTACTAAATTAATTATATAACTCTTTAAACCACTATAACTAAAGTTATAAGTACTATCCATTACTGGTTTTGGTAAATCATATGTAGGAATTCCTTCTAATGCTAATTTTTCTATTCCGGGACCACCGGGATATGGAATACCAAGAATTCTAGCCACTTTATCATAAGCTTCTCCAATTGCATCATCCATTGTTGAACCCAATAGTTCAAAATCATAATCATCTTTCATAATTACAAGTTCTGTGTGCCCTCCACTTACAACTAGAGCAAGTAAGGGAAACTCTAATTTGTTATTTATGGCATTTGCATAAATATGACCAATTAAATGATTTACTTTAATTAAAGGTTTATTATAAACATATGATAAGACCTTAGCAAATTCTACACCAACAAGTAAAGATCCAAGTAAACCAGGTTTATAAGTAACTGCAATTGCATCAACATCACTAACACTCATATGAGCTTTAGCAAGACAATCTTCTAGAACCATGGTTATATTTTCTGTATGCATTCTTGAGGCAATTTCTGGAACTACACCTCCAAATTTAGCATGAGTATCCATTTGAGTTAAAATAGTTATTGCTACTACTTCACTACCATTTTTAACAATAGCTATACTTGTTTCATCACAACTTGTTTCAATAGCTAAAATATAAACATCTTTCATTTAACCGCCCCATTTCATTAAATAAGCATCAGCATTATTATAATACTTTCTTCTCACATTTACTACCTTAAAATCTAATTTTTTATACATATTATACGCTGCTATATTATCAGTAGATACTTCTAAAGTAATTGTTTTATTTTCTGCTAGTTTTATTAAATATTTAATTAAATTAGTTCCAATATGTTTACATCTATCGCTTTCACTTACATAAATACTTAATAAATCTATATTATCACCAAAGTCAAGAGCATATAAATAGCCATTTACTCCATAGGCACTAACACTAACTAAAACAATTGCTAAAGAGCTATTTATTTCTGTTTCAATGTGAAATGTTTTAGCAAAATTACTATGTAACTTACTACCTAAATTATTTATGGCTGAAATATCATCTTTAGTTGCTCTTCTTATCAAGTTCCACACCTATTTTTTTAATATATATTGGTTTTACTTGGTGAGCATTTTCAGGTTCTCTGGTCTTTAAAAACTTATATATTTTTTCAGCAGCTATTTCATAATCTAAAGAATATGTATTATCCTTATTTAATTTAGTAAATTCATCATCTGATAAATATGCATAATCATCTATTAAAGTCTTATTATCATTAAACTTACCAACATAGTAACCATTGTTATCACTAAAAGCAACATAGTTTTTTTCATTGCTTATAGCCATTACTTCTAAAGCTGTAATAGTTTTAATTGGAATATTTAGAGTATATGCTAAAGTCTTAGCTATTGTTACTCCAAGACGCACTCCTGTAAATGAACCAGGGCCATTAACAACTATTATTTCATCTAATTTTATACCATCAATTACTTTAACAATGCTAGAAAATATATATTCACTATTATTTTTTTTGTTTTTTACTTCTTCTTTTTTTACAACTAATCCATCATGTAATAAAATGATAATTATATCCCATAAATGAGTATCAATAAATAAAGTATTCATTATAATACCGCACTACAAAGTTCTTCGTATTCTTCGCCATAGGGAGTAAATACTAAAACTCTAGTATCTTCATCAATTACTTTAAATTTTATTTCTAATCTTTTTTTAGGAAGTTGTTTTTCAATAAGATCCGCCCACTCAATGATGGTAACTCCTCCTTTATTAAAGTAATCTTTAAAACCTATTCCTTCATCACTTTCTTCTAAACGATATACATCCATGTGATAAAGAGGTAATTCTCCACTATCATATTCTTTTATAATTGTAAATGTTGGACTAGTTATTGTATCTTTTATTCCTAGGGAAGCCGCAAAGCCTTTAGTAAATACTGTCTTTCCACTTCCAAGTTCACCAATAAGGCATATTACCATATTAGGAAATTTTTCACTTTCAATATTTTGGGCAATTGTTAAAGTATCTTCAACTGACCTTGATGTAAATTTATAATCCATTTTTAATCACCTGTAATCATTATAAAATAAAAAAAAATCATAAACAAGATATATATACTAATTTGACACATATTTTATCTAAAATTTTGGCAAAAAAAAATAGGCGACTTCCTATCTTAGCATTACACTATTGTCGGCGTATTAGGTCTTAACTTCTCTGTTCGGGATGGGAAGAGGTGTATCACCTAAGCTATTGTCACCTATAAAGGATTTTGTCCTTTAAAAAACAGATAATGCAATACATCAAATAGAAATATAAATTAAGTTAAATCCTCGATCTATTAGTACTAGTCAGCTCAACGTATCACTACGCTTCCACCTCTAGCCTATCAACCTTGTCGTCTACAAGGAATCTTACTTCACGAAGAATGGGAAAATTCATCTTGGAGGAGGCTTCCCGCTTAGATGCTTTCAGCGGTTATCCCGTCCATACATAGCTACTCTGCGTTGCAACTGGCGTTACAACAGATACACCAGAGGTATGTCCATTCCGGTCCTCTCGTACTAGGAACAGCTCTCCTCAATTTTCCTACGCCCACGACGGATAGGGACCGAACTGTCTCACGACGTTCTGAACCCAGCTCGCGTGCCACTTTAATGGGCGAACAGCCCAACCCTTGGAAGCGACTACACCTCCAGGATGTGACGAGCCGACATCGAGGTGCCAATCAGCGCCGTCTATGTGAACTATTGGGCGCTATCAGCCTGTTATCCCCAGGGTAACTTTTATCCGTTAAGCGACGGCAATTCCAT